>JAATVS010000642.1 GCA_014523695.1 Nitrososphaerales archaeon TH5895 | reverse complement strand
TCACTACAATTCGGATAGATCAAAGGTTTGACAAAATACATACATTGAAAGATAGAGTCCAAAATGTGAAAGGTAAATTATACGGACATTAAATTACATCCTATGATGGTTCCTAAATCCACAAGAATTGCTCTACCGATAAACTTCTACGGAGTTTGCACTTATTCTAGCCGCTGAAGGCAGAGATTAAGCCAAAGTTTTTCTGTTGAATCGAACAGGCTCCAGAAAAATAATCAGGATATTTTGGTAGCAGTTGCTAATCATTTGTTAATATACTTTCTATATTTTCCACAAATAATTGGGTAGAATAACTATCGCTAATCCCTTCTCTTCTAGCGTAGTGTTTGGCCCTCAACATAAAAAGCTGATACTCTCTTTCCAATCTCTGTTTCACCCGCGTAAAGTAGATTCTACTCTCGTGAATTTTTGAAGCCTGGAGGTAGGCAAATGATGTCAATATAACTATCGCTGCGATGGCAGATGCAAGAGTCACCATTGGGTTGTTAACATTCTGGTTATTCAGACCCAAAGCTAGCGCATTTAGAATTGCCAAAAACAAAGCAGAGGATATTATCACAACCTTCCAGATGTTGAATTTCATTGAATTTGATCTGGCATTATTTTGATACCAGTACAACGTTGGGATGAACCGTCTTTCTATATACTCTGAAAGCGTCGGTGATAGCGGGATTGTACCGTTATTCGACGTAGAGCTTTCATAGTAGTGAAAAGTTTCGGGCCCTCCAGATCGAGAGCCTTGCACCAATTTTTCCTGAGCTTGATTGCTCCTCTCTTGTCGCCTTCTCAAATCAACTGCCATCTCCAACGGTATTTTCAGGTATTCCGCGACAGAATTGAGTCCCATATCTTTTACTATTTCTTCACTTCTCCTTCACCTTTAACATTCGTTTGTTAAATAAAATCTCCAAAGTGCATAACAATAGTTATTCCAAAATGAAGTCAAATACAAACCTATGTTTCACATCTCACCCTTAAGATATCAGTATTCTCAAGGCAATGAAAAAATTTATCCTCTCAGACTATTTGATGTTTCCAGACCAGCTTCAAACTGTAGGTAGTTGGTTGGCTTTATTATGTCCACAATCATTTTTAATAAACAGGTATTCTAAGTCAGTTACATTATTGCGATCCAAAAGATGTGGATTAGGCCAAGATATTCGTGCTGGCCTATTCCGTTGGAAACTCTATAAACAATAAGGCGGCAGCAACAGAAATTCAAATTTAATGCATACCTCAACACATGAAGAAAGTCCGACCTGTGTATTAGAATAATTGCGGTCGTATTGAAATATGCTAACTCTCAGTATTCATTCAACAATTGGCGGTTGCCAGCACTATTTTCAGATAAACATTCGTGGGCATTTGAGAAATGTTGTCAAATGAAAGTCTAACATATGCAACATTATCGGTGATGGGTAGTCACAACTAACCTCATTTTGATAAATAATACCCGTTCGTGTCGGGTTTCAAAAATTGAGATTTAGGGTTCAACGTTGCCGACTTAAATAATATTAAGAATAGTTCTATATTGGGGAACTGACTTCTTATCCAGAGTATCTATCTGCATAGAAAAATTTGACAAATGATTCGATCTTTTTAATCTTAAAAGGGTATATAGTAATGTTCGAGTAGGTAAGTACACAAAATTCTATGGCCAAAAACGAGGACGGGACCCTGGCGTCACATCCCTTGAGAGACGAAAACCATTTTCCAGATAAAGAAGACATAGACGAAGTCGACAGAAACAGTCATCCATCTGATTTTAAGGTGAGTTGGGACTCGATATCTGAGTTAGGAATTCTAGCGAAGACAGGAGATGGCATGTCATGCGGTAAAGTCATATGTACTTACAAGGACAACATAGTAGTCATGGACTTCGGTAGTTTCAGATTACTTAATGAGTACATAATTCCAATTTCGAGAATAAAAGGGTACGATGGAAAGTACATCTACCTCAGTGTTCCTAACGAAACAAATCTTATGCCCTATGTGTATTAATAAGACCAGTTCCTTTAGATGAAGACTATTTTTCATCGGGAGAACTAAAGGATGTAAGTTGAATACAAAGGTTTGATATCTTTACCAATTTTCACTTGTTTGACTAGCGGATTCCTGCTAGGGATAACCTGGTCTTAGTCAGATTACCTAAAATAATTGACCTATTCTTTGTTCAAAAGACCCAGAGATTGATAATTATTACCTACCTCCAAGATCGACATCGCTAGTGCAAAATCAGAAATTATTTACTTGATCATGAATCCGGTCTAACTCTGTCAGTATTGCAACCCTAGGTTCCAACGTGAGTGGAGTATCCTCGTTATTTTCTTATTGTTCCTGAATCACTGAAAATAAAAGTATAACATTACAGT
>JAATVS010000641.1 GCA_014523695.1 Nitrososphaerales archaeon TH5895 | reverse complement strand
AGTTCAGGGAGTAACTGAAAGAATCAAGGAATTAGAAAATTAGAAAATAAGTAAGCTTAGAAAATAATTAAGCGATCCCCTTTCCTTCCATATTTTTTATTTCAATACATTTCCTTTAGTTGTAAAACAATAAGCCTCTCACGTTTGATTTCTATATCTTCTATTACAAGGTTATAAGCTTCGCTCCTTAGGATCCTTTTTATGACTAGTTGGTGGTATTAGCTCGATTTGTATTGAGCTCTTGTATTGTATGCAAGAAAAGGTCGGCAGAGATATTTCAATTCAATGGAGAATTCTGTTGTGGCTGTTGGCAGGATAGGACAGAAACTTTGATTTAGTTATTCGCAATCTGAGTAATTCGATTCAATATTATTTCTTGTAAGGTATGTTTGAATGTTCTCTGATATCTGATCTTCTGCGACTTTGATATATTGAGGGTCAATCTCTGTACCAATGAAATCAATCCCAAGTCGAAGACAGGCCAATGCCGTACTTCCTACTCCCATAAACGGGTCGTAAACGAGCGTATTCCTTCTAATGCCGTGCAATCTTATACAGCGTTCAGGTAGCTTAATGGGAAAGACTGCTGGATGAGGTCGCTCTTTCTGTATCGTTGGGTAAGGTATAAACCATACATTACCTCTGTCCCGTTTGTCTTGTGTTGCAGATTTCCATCTTCCGATGTTACTTTTATCTTGATATTTAACTCCTACGTTAAGCTTATTCAGTTTCACATTTCCAGTTTTACTAAAATGAAAGATGTATTCCTGTAAGTCGCTGAGATATCGGTCACTAACTATTGGTTTAAAATGGCCTATTGAAGTGTTTTCCTTTTCATAGAGCTCATTATTCTTCCCAATATCTTCTCGGTCAAAAGAAATGGATTTAATCCAATGGATCGTATTCTGTAGCGTATAACCAATATCTAGAAATTGATTAGCAACATGAAACGGAAGAGTTGAATCAACAGGTCTTCCAGCTATATTCAGAAAAAACGAGCCGTCATCTTTTATAATGGATACACTTGCCTGAGCAACTAATCTTAACCATGATAGGTAATCATTTCTCTCCTTGTTATCTCTGTAAATCCCATATTGCTTGCTTATATTATATGGAGGAGATGTCACAATGATATCTACAAAAAGCTTCTCATTCTTCATTTTGGTCATGAATGAAAGGCAATCTTCACGATAAATTTGATTTTTCTTTATAGTCAGTTCATTCAACCAATAAAGATTCTTTTTTATAATCGTTATTCTATACATCAGCTTTAAAATGGGAAATATTTTAGGCTTTTTTGGAGCATGATATAAAGAATAATCCTATTCAACAGTTATCATATTGTGCTTTCTGCGTACAACCAGATTATTATCGGAGTAGAAATTTGTAATGAAGGTGTTACGAATGAGAGTATATTCGAAGAGATAAAAGGGCTATGTAGCCATGATCCTCTAAAGCCTAAAGAAATAATTATCGGATCTGAACCACCAAGGACTAATCAACAGAACCTGTAATTACTAGTAATCCTGATACTGAACAAGTGTTACGCAATGATGACCTAGATAATGAACTAGTTGGAATGACTGATGTACGAGACACCAGTGATTGTCCTCCTCCATTCAAAGCAGGGCCACGAAAAGTAATTGATCCTTTCTCACTACAGTAATCAAGTACGCAAAATGCCGCCACGGTAAAGGCTTCTACCGAGCTGTACATTTCAATCAAGTCTAGATATGTCTCTTAACACACACCTCTCCATCGCCCAACCGAGTTCTACATCTATTCATCTATGAAACTGTCCACCACCGAAGTTTTGCTTGAGCTGTGATTATTTTTCTGATTATTGTTTTCCCTCATACGCTTGTTTTAGAATATTTATGTCGAGCTTGTGCATTTGAAGCATTGCCTTCATGACTCTTTCTGATTTCTCAGTATCTTTGTCTTTCAGCATCTTGATTAAGACTATGGGAACGATTTGCCATGAGACTCCATATTTGTCCTTGAGCCAGCCGCACTGCTGCGCCTTTTCGTCGCCGCCCTCGGAAAGTTTCTCCCAATAATAATCCACTTCTTCTTGCGTCTCGCAATGTACCTGAAACGAAATGGCTTCGTTGAATTTGAATATCGGGCCGCCGTTGAGAGCTACAAATTTTTGTTCTTCAATCTCAAAATCTATAGTCAATACTGATCCCTCCTCCTTTCCATGAATCTCGTACCCTTCTTTTCCATAGTGGGTAACATCGCCAATCTTTGAGTTTTTAAAAATGGAGGCATAAAACTTCGCTGCCTCCTCTGCCTTATCATCGAACCACAAACATGGAGTTATTTTCTGCATATCGACAATAATATATAAAGTATAGTTTATAAGTATGCAAGGGATCAAAAGTATAGTTATTGTTGTTTTTATTGCTGCTATTGTTGCTGCAATCCATCTAAATGTAAGCTAGTTATAGACATGACAACAGAACCAGAAGATCTTCGGGTACCTACCATAATAAGAAAGTTTTAGGTGTAGGCATACATTATCTATTATATTTAATCCTAATCTGTCCCATCTACAAAGTACCAAAGATGAAATGACAATGGGTATGAATTTAGCGGCTAAGTGATCCAGAGGCTTAGAAGACCAAAAGTGTTCAGGTCATCCAACGATGATGGTTTAACATT
>JAATVS010000640.1 GCA_014523695.1 Nitrososphaerales archaeon TH5895 | reverse complement strand
TGCTTATTCAGGCCAAAAGTTTCAAGCAGGTATTCCTCGTAACTCATACGGAAACAGAATTTGGTGATTATCATTCGATTACTCTAAAGGGTGATGAAAATGGCAATAGACAGGTTGTTTATACGCCTGTCAAACTATAATGAAATGAAGGTTATGAGGATTCAAATGTATCTGTTGTATATTCATTTATTGATGAAGATAGCCATTTCATCTTCTTTGGCAATCGACAGTATCTTCTTAGATATGTCTTTGATTTCAGTATCAAGAGGCTCTAAGTGATAACTTAGCATAGAGTAAAAAATTGCAAATTAACAATAGACCTCACTCATCAGATAACGACTTTGGGCTAGAGTACGTTTTCGGTGGCTGACCCGGGCTGACCCGTCAGTCATGGAATTCGTGATTTATAAGCATAGTTTTTCATTCGATGATTATGAGATCTGATGAGATTTGTTACATATTGTGCGTAATTCGTCTTTAGCTCTATGTATTTCATTTGCCTTTGTATGCTGTAAGAGGTTTTCAGTCTTAATTGCTATGGCGCCTTGAGTGGATCTGATTTTCTAAATACTAAACCCCCGTATTATCATATGGTTTAGATATAAAATATAATAGTATCTGTCTCCAATCACTAGCCATCTAGTAGAGTTGGATAGGAAGTCTGATCATGATAGAAATTGTAATAGCAATTATTGCATTAGTTTCCTCAGTAATTACAGCCGTAGTTTCTGCCATTTTTAACAGGAAAAATGAAATAAGACTTAAGTATCTCGAAAATGAACTGGCCATAAAACGTGCAGAACAAGATGCACGTAGAGATTACGAGTATGAAGCAAGAAAGAGGTTATATCAAGAATGTGAACCTGTGTTGTTTCAATTTGCAGAACTGTCTGAAAGTGCGCTTAGGCGCATTTATGCTTTAGCTAGAAATGCAAGGGAAGGAAATCTGGGTCCTTACAGATATTGGTTATCGACGGATAATTACTTTATACGATCAACTATATATCGTCTGCTTGCTCCCATGGCGGCTTTTAAACTTCTTCAGCGTAGATTGACCACTATAGATCTAGAATTAGATCATTCTATTAATATTCAATATAGCCTTGCTAAAAATCTTTATTACACCTTCTCCAGTGCTGTAGATTTAGCCAGAAGTGAACCTAGTATTCCTTATGATCCCGATCAAATTGGTCCTGAATTAACTAATATAACAGAATCAGAAAGAATAGAAAGTCGAACTAAGCACCCAGAAAAGTACTGGTTACAGGGTCTAAAAGTTGGAACGTTAGACATCCTAACTGAACATTTGATTCTCTCTAATGGAAATGCGATTCCTCGAATCAAAAGTTTTGGTGAATTCGAACAAGAGTTTTTCGGAAAAGGAAATCATACTAATACATCAGAAAGTAACGAGTTTGAAGTATTCATTACACTCTTTTCCTTTTTTCATCCTAAAACTAGGCCGGTGCTTTGGCGTGTACTTATAGCCCAAGCATATCTATATAATGCAATAATATATGTAAGGAGCGGTACCACTCAAGCCAGTAGTCTTAATATTAAGAATTTTGATACTTTCAAAGTTTTATTAAAAATAGATAAGACTAAATCTGAATGCAATTGGAAACAACCAAATGAAATAATTTCGGATGGAGAGTTTTGTATGCCTTTTACTGCTGCTAAGAATTACCTTCAAAATATTTTATGATCAAGTTTGAAACCCTCCTAAGAATGGGTTGATATATGGTTAATTAATTTATCTGCAACTATTCTGTACAGAGTGATGCTTTTATATACGCCAACATCTGTATTGTTGATACAACAGCCGATATGGTATTAACAAATCAAGACTGGGAAGATTTACTATATTTTATCGAGAAAAAAAAATGTACTCCTTTTATCGGAGATGAGGCTTTAAGTCCATGGATTCCAATTCACGAATGGATAAGCGAATGGACAGACGGGTTAAAAAAAGAATACGGGTATCCAGTAGACGATTCAGTTGGCCTGCCTGGAGTGGCTCAATTATTGGCAATAGCCGATGGCAGTGAGCTGACTCCAAAGAATAATCTCAGTCGAAAACTTGAACGTATTACGATTCCTAATTTCTCACTAGAAAAGTATAGGAATACTCCGTACGCTATTCTTGCTGACTTGAATTTACCTATTTACATTACTACTAATTATGATCACTTCTTGGAGCAAGCTCTTAAGAGTAGAGGAAAGCAACCTATTAGTGAGTTTTGTGCGTGGAACGAGGAACTAAAAAAAAATTGAGCGATCTTGAAACACCAACAGCGCTTAACAAACAATTTACTCCGGACGAATCTATACCATTAGTATATCATATGCATGGTGACGCTAATCACCCACCTTCGATGGTTTTGACACATAGAGATTATCTTGACTTTGTAACTTACCTGAGTAAAGAAATTGACACAAGGCTGCCCTCTGTCATTCGCAGAGCCTTGTCTGGAACAATATACCTATCAGGCCACAACTATACGTCGGATACCAGCTCACTCATAGTCATGAATGGTACTACTAACAAGATGATATCGGAATCACTTTTTCGATCTGCAGAATTCCCGAATCTATATCCTAATCCTAAGACAAACATGATTTACTTAGTATCTTCCTTTTCTGATTATGAATCTGAATTAATAGCCTTTAATGGTACAACGAACAAAGTGATGGAGCATATTGAATTAAAAAAGTCTCCTTCTGATGTTTCCTTTGACCCAATGAACAATGCAATTTACGTGTTAAGCGCTGATTATGACGAGATTCCTCCGTCTAACTACATTACTGCGATAGACGGCACTACAAACAAAATCATCAAGGATTTTCCATTATACGGTATCGCAGATCTTCGAGCCATAGATGTTAATCCAGATACAAGCATGATTTATCTACTTAGTAGTTCTTCTGAGTCCATGTCTGCTATAAATGGTACTCAGTTGCTAGCGGAGCGTTAATCGAGTTAGTAAGGATCTCATGTTTACTAATGTTGTAGTTATAAAGGCTCCATTGGTCTCGAATATTGAAGGGAATAATATTAACAAACAGTAAGTCCTTGATTTACTTTCACATTAGCCCTAGACATCATGTTTTTGAATTGATGCTGACCTTAACCGTTGTTACTCCTCTACTTCGTACGTAACTCTCAGCTGTTATTTAGAATCATGTACAGTTGAAAATTTGTGCTATTTTTCTTGTGCTTGCATATTAGTTTATGTTTAGTTTTATACGAGTTATCGCAGTTAAAATATAACTCAAATATCACTAGTGATGTACATCAGGCTGTATATCATAATTGAGCGGAATATTTCGCTGATATTCTTAGTTAACATTAGTAAAGATAAATCTATACTAATATTATAGAAGATAATTATGATGTCTATTTTCGTCTATTTGATATATCTCGGATCACTTCTATATCTTAAATGTATAGAACTGTACCCGTAATTTTAGCTGTAGTCATAATTACAGCAATGGTAGGAGTTAGTGTATCCTTTGAACAAGCTTTTGCATCTTCTGCTGCATCAGCTGCAGCAAGTGGTGGATCAGCGGCAGCGGCTGCAGCGGCAGGCGATAGTTCAGCTGCAGCGGCAGCTAGTGGTGGATCAGCGGCAGCGGCAGCAGCGGCAGGCGATAGTTCAGCGGCAGCGGCAGCTAGTGGTGGATCAGCGGCAGCGGCAGCATCATCTGATGATGATGATGATGATCATGATCGTCATCATTACTGTGACGACGATGATGACTGTGATGACGAGGACGATGACTAAGGAGCAAACCGCTCTATCTTTTTTAGCATAACTTCCAGTCGTTAATGATAGTAAGTTAAAATGTG
>JAATVS010000639.1 GCA_014523695.1 Nitrososphaerales archaeon TH5895 | reverse complement strand
TATTTGCAGATGGATTCTCCATGTCAATTGGAAATTATCTGAGTGAGAAGACTCATAGAGAATATATTCAAAAACAGAGAAAGAAGGAAGAATGGGAGATTGATAATTTAACAGCACAAGAAGAAGGGGAGATAAGAGATAGTGCCAATCTCGTTATGCTAATGTATTACAGGACGTGTAACAACAGCTGCCCTTAGGAATGTAATCTGCAGTAGGCGACGTTAGAAAGCGAGCTAATTACAGTTGAAGTAACCAATAACATGAGCAATGCAAGAGGTATTATGCTTGAATACAATATAAACGGGGTTATTGACTCGTAAATAATAGGGCACTCGTATGGTCACGTAGAAGGCGATAGGGAATTATTTATTGAAAAATATTGCCAGTCCGCTTGACAAGATTATCATTTCCAAGGCGATGAGGAGCGTATTAATCAGCGTAGCGGCAGATTCCAGCATTAATATATACGCTAAGATAACGATGGAAAATAATATTAGTTCACTCGTAGTCATGGACGATACCACTATGAATATTCCTACGAAGAGCGATTTTGTACGATTATATGCTGAGTCATAATAGAGCCGCCTTGTTAAAGATTTCATGACCGAAATTGTAATAACCATCACTCCATCAAATTCGTTGCGATGGGCGCTTATGCTGATGATCAGGAACTAGATTTCTATATTGGTCGTTACTTGAGATGAAGATATTGTAGAAATAGGGACTTTTAGAGATCTTAATGCCTATCACAATTTTATGTTGAAGGAAATACTAGCGACTGCGGGCGATTCTAAAGTAGCGTATGGTGATGGTTTTCGTGTCTTACCCGAAAATGATGATAAGAACTTTACAGATTTGTGGGAGGTAAATCTGGAGGACTTTTGTCGCTATGTATTTCTAGCGGGATTAGCTGCAAGGGATTATTTGTGCCTTCATATAGCAGAATCCCTGATCCGGAGGGAGCTGCATTGTTGATTGAATCCATTAATTTATCGATAGATCATTGCCGGACATTGATGCCCAGCAGTTAAAAAAGGAAGGTGAGAAAATAAGGAAGCGCATGGAAGAACTCGTTAAAGTAATGTTGTCCAGAGACGTAGTAAAGGAGAAAAGTGAGTTCTAGGAGATACAATATATACTTAATAATGCTCGTCTTTTTGACGACCAAGAAATTATCGCTCTAGAATTGATTTGGTTATTTCCATAGATTGTATAGTAATGTAGTCAAAGAGCCAAGTTAAAATGCAGACAAAATTGGAAGTTAAGTATGATATCTAAACTCAAGACAAATGAATACTCTCTCTCATAGGTTTAAGTGATTTCAAGAGAACGGAGATCTCTACTGATATCTTTGAACAATTCCAAAGTCATACAAGTAGGAAGAATCAGTCTTCGAAATCCAGACGATCAAACTTAAAATCTAGATCTAGGGTGGTAAACGTGCAGCATTGATGAATAAGGCATACGTCGCTAATATAATGAAATGGACCTTGATCTAAGGAATGTTTTCTCTATTAAGTTAATTGGCTTCTATTTTAAAAAGCACCCAAACCAACCGGCAGCATGCCTAGCAACCTCTTCCAAGGTACATGGTTCTTCAAGAAGATGTGCTGCTCCTTGAATTATTACTAGTTTCTTCTTATTTTGTATCTTTGTAAGTCCTATTAGAGCTTTCTGATTTAATTTGATCACCTCTTCGTCGTTTTCTCCGACGATCAAAAGGGTAGGCGTTTCAATGCGAGCTAGTACTTCGTTGCCGGCTAGATCTGATCTTCCTCCTCGTGACACGATTGCACTGATTGTAGGACCAGCTGCAGCTGCAACTAATGCCGCTGCTTGAATTGTTGGAGTATGGGATATCACGGAAAGATTTAAGCCAGTCTCTTGCTATGAGATCATTAAGTTCGACAAATCTGTATCAATACATAATGATATATCAAGCAATTTCCCATTAACCGAACAAGACATCATTGCTAGTGGAGACTATTACTTCTATAATTTTCTAGATAGCAAGGTGAAGTTGATTGATATAAGTCTTTATATTCTAGATACATTAAGAGGAGAGCAGCACGATAATAAAATCAAAGTGCCAAATGGCGGTACACTTGGTTTGCAATATACCCATTCTCAGAGGGATTCCCGAACACAAAACGGAGAGCAAAAAAGAATTCATCCTCATGTATATTGAGCCATTTTAATGATGTAGCGAGCTTCTACTTATCTTTTCCACAACTCGCCAAATAAATTCTCACCGAGTCTTTCTAGGAGATCCTTGTGACTTATGAATGCCCGGTCAGTAAGGATGTCGGTCATATATCCTTGATTATTTATAATAGCTTTGAATATGTCCTTGTCAGTGACAATTCCAATTAGCCTATCGCTCTTATTAGGCGAATTTTCTTCACCCTTTTTATCATCATAGCCTGGACCGTCGATTACTACAAGCCTTCGGATGTTTTTTCGAAGCATAGTGTCCATAGCATCCCTAATTGTGCTATTTGGAAAAATCGTGGTAAGAGGAGCACTCATTATCTTACTTGCAAACAATTCAAGTACAGATGATCTGTAAGAAGCAGGGTCTAGTTTTAGCGCTATCTTGTTTACCACGTCTCTTTCAGTAATTATACCAATCGGTTCTCTAGTAGACTTAGCTTCGGCTACACTTTCTGCTTCCTTCCTTCCTTTGGTAATGACAACACTTCCTATATTGTTTTCATGCATAATCTTACAAATTTCATAAAGACTTTGGTCGTCGTTGGCTGTCTTTACTTCCTTTGTCATAATAGATGAAATTGATACAGTATCAATGAGATTACCGCTATTACCGCCGTTCTTACTTGTGCTCACTTAGATTCCCAGTCTTAATCCCACATTCAATCGGTTATTATTGTTGCGATTTATTGCTTACTGCTCTGTGCTGTTGGTTCGCTAGGGGATTCTGGGAAAGGGAGTCCATTACGTTTTCTAATGCTGAAATAATATTGATGCAAAATAGGGGGCGATATCAATTAACCACCTTTATTGAGCCATATATGCAGGCGTCACCAGACATGGGGTTATCGATTGAGATTACTTGTTGTTCTTATCATGAATCATCTAAAGGTTTGACCCGATTATGGCCAACACCGTGAGCCACGTTAGCATTGTGCATTCAAGGTTAAGACTTGCTAAGTAAAACTTATTACTTTCAGGCAGAATTTAATTTGGTCAACAACCGCTGATAAAGACAAATTGATGTAGCTACAACATCAACGTTATCATCAACAACATCAACATCAATAAATAACAGTGTTCTTGTTCAACATTTGTTGTGGGTTATTCCATGTGATCAGAATGAAATGGAGACTAGTATCCTTTGCACGCTGACGAACTAAAAAGAAGTATCGGTCTCTTTCAGGCAGTCACATACGGAGTAGGCCTGATTTTAGGCGCAGGAATATACGTAATTATTGGAGATGTGGCTGGAATTGCTGGTAACGCCATGTGGATCTCTTTCGTACTGGCTGCGTTAATCGCCGTAGTGACGGGATTCAGTTACGCCGAGTTATCTTCCATATTCCCAAAAAGCGCGGCGGAGTATGTTTACTCGAAGAATGCATTTGACAGTAATTTTATAGGATCCATAGCAGGATGCATGATAATATTTGTTGCTATAGTTTCAGCAGCAACGGTTGCTATTGGATTTGCTGAATACTTAACTGCAATAGCTTTCTCCCAATTTAATCCATTATTGTTTGCTATCATCCTAATGCTTATACTATCATTTATCAATTTTTATGGAATATCTGAATCTATAAAGCTTAATACAATATTTACATTCATAGAACTTGCAGGTCTTGTACTCATAGTCATTATCGGTCTTTGGTTGGGTTCTCCTACAGAGACTGACTATTTTGAAATTCCTGGTAATGTTGATCTGTTCGAGATCCCTTCTAATGTTGTCATTAGCGTTCTGCTATCCAGTACCGGGCTGACCTTCTTTGCTTATTATGGTTTTGAAAATATCGTCAATATTGCAGAGGAGACGAGGAATCCTACTCGAGTAATTCCTAAAGCAGTGATATTGTCTATAATTATTACGACTGTTGTCTATGTAGTCGTAGCATTCGCCATCACAGCATTGGTAGGATGGGAGGAATTGTCACAGTCAGAGGCTCCACTAGCATTAGTAGCAGAAAAAGCTTTAGGTAGGAGCGGCGTATTGATTCTGTCTGTAATTGCGTTATTTGCAACCTCTAATACCTGCCTCATGATGCTTATTTCGGGATCTCGTATTATTTATGGTATGTCAAAGATCGAAAGAAAGGTTGAATCTGGCTCTTCATTGCCGTTGGTCTCATTACCCATATTTCCAAGTTTGTTAGCTAGAGTTCACAAAACAAGGAGAACTCCCTGGATCGCAATTATAATCACAATGATGATGGGAATTATTACTATTATTTTATCCGGAGGGAGTATTTCGAAAGTAGCAAGTGTTTCAGTTTTTGGGATATTCATAGTATACTCTCTTGTCAATCTTTCCCTAATAGTATTGAGATTGAAAAAGCCCCATCTTAGAGGGGTTTTTATATCACCAATTAACATCAAAGGAAAGTTTCCAGTCCTTGCAGCCATTGGTCTACTGACCTCTATAGTAATTCTCATGCAGTTCGATTTTGACGTTGTAGCATTAGGTTTCATAACGCTGGCTTTGATTGTAATTTTATGTCTTCAGCTCAATAGGATCAACAATAAAAAGCAAAACTACC
>JAATVS010000638.1 GCA_014523695.1 Nitrososphaerales archaeon TH5895 | reverse complement strand
TCTTTGAGGAAGATTCCTTTAGAGAATCAGTTGTCATAGTATATCCATTCCAATACGTATCTTTTCTCCTGTGTCTTGTGCAAATTGAAGACTAATCATGATAAAAACAATAAAGACATAATCTATTTAACAATTTACTGTACATTGAAAGAGAGATGTTACCAAAGTTTATGAGCTCGCGAGAAAAGCCGGATACAATCAAGTAATTTAACACGTCTGTAGACATTATTTTAATTTTCTATCAGAAAATTAGTTTAATCCTAGAACATCGACAACATCTGAAAATTATCAAGGCCCTCACGAGGGTTTCGGTCCACATAAATACCTCGTACTACGATTTTTTTGAAGAGAAGAGGGCTTACAGTCTCGGCTGGAAAATCCGATATTTTCCATTTGTTCTGATAGTGTGACCTTTTCATCCATTTCGACAAACTCTGCCATCAAATTGATAGTCAAACTAAAATATCAAACTTTCGGGCTGATTATGCTAGAACTGCAACAGAGACAGATGAAGAGCATTCCATGATAATACTGAATTTCACACAAATAGAAATTGAAATATCAGGTGAGATACAAGCTATGCTTTTACTACATGTTGCATGACATAGATTGTGAACCAAAAGAGCCATGTGATTAATAATGATGACAAGGAGTCTTTCAAAAAGAATTTGATGCTTAAGTTACGGGAAGAATATAATGAAGGGCAGTTAAAGATACCATTTGATCTAGAAAAAATCAGAAGAAACATAGAAGACGGAGGATTTGGAGTGGATGCTTGGGATGACATCCATTTGCAGGAGCTTGTGGATTACCTAGTAAGTGATGGATTGATTGAGGAACTAGGCCACGGACAATATCAGATAAGTGATCCAGGATTAGATGAAAAATAAATAGGTAAGATTCGATTTAATATTTCCAGTTATTGTAAGTACCAGAACTGTAGAGACGTCCTAGACAGATCAGATAACCATAATACGTTTTCTAACAAATATATTTTGAGTTACGAATAAAACAGTTCATGTGTTCATAGTCATCAGTTTAGTGTCTTTAAGGATATGAAAAATGGTACAGAGTCTGAGATTATAGCTCTATGGTGTTTGTACTCTTTGGCATCCTAACGAGGGGGAATTAAGATGATCATTACACATAAAGAAAGAAAACTAATTTGTGAGCCCAGAAGCACCGTAGCTTGCAACTATGGTGTGTATCGAGAAATTCTCACTTACCAAATACCACTATGATTTTCTCTAATCCTATGGTTCTGTTACTCAGTCCACTAAATAGCTCCTTTAGTTGCGAAATTTCACTTTGCAATTGCGCGATCTTACTTGAATCCTGTCCTGTTGGAGTTGTAGTGGTATCATCTAGTTGCAGTAGTGGTATTTGTCTGTCTCCCACTGGACCTAATGGAGTAGTGGTGGTATTGCCTCGCTGCAGTAGTTGTCCGTCTACCATTGAAACCAGCGGAATGGTTGCAGCTGTAGTAAGAATAGTTATAGCAATTAAAATCGATCCTTTCCTTCTCCTATAGTATTCCATTTTATCGATATCTCGTCTACATGATAAATAAAGTACTTTGTCAAATGTAGGCTACAAAAGCATTATTTTATGGTACCGCGAGGCAGAATCTTTGATACTATGTTAGTAGGCCAAACTTAACTCCTTACGTTTCATCAAATGAGCACAATCGAACTCCATATTCTTGTTTGAGAGATATTGATACATAATACTCCCATCATTCATCATTCGTCCTTAATAAAATTCTCATTGAGAATTGCGTAAAGTAGCACTATTATTCACCGCTCAATAGCAGAAGTCCCGAACTGGGGATAGAGAAACATATCATCCATAAGATCATATAACCAATAAGATTCCAGCAGTTCAAGTAAGCGATCAATCAAAGTACACAAAATACGCTGATCAAGCATAAATACAACTACTAGCATTTTGTGTTATTGTCTGAGAAACGACAAGGTCATTATGACAGAAAAATACTCTTAGTCATAATTCCAGCAGCATTACTTCTGAGCTCATTTGTAACTGGCAGTCAATTTATCCAACCATCCATTGCTCAAATAGGCCAGCAAGCTAAAGAAAGAGTAGGCGGGGCAGTAGGACAACTCACAGACGGTAATCAGAAGGGTAATCAATCAGGTGGAGTCTTAGGACAACTTGGCGATCAAGCGAAATCTTTGATACCGACAACCAGACCTCAACTATTGACCACCGCTAACGACACTCAAGGCTCTAACCAAGCATCACCATCAGGGAATATTGTAACAGGTGAAAGGCCCAATATTTTGTTGATTGTTGCTGATGATTTTGGCTGGTCAGACCTGAAACCCTATGGAGGCGATATTATTGCGCCCAATTTGGACGCATTTGCAAACCAATCGTTACTATTCACTAATTTCCACGTCATGCCAGTCTGCTCTGCTACGCGCTCTGTTTTCTTGACAGGAGTTGATGTACATAAAAGTGGGATGGGCACTATGGATCTCATTCTGACTCCTAATCAAAAAGGAAAGCCAGGATATGAAACATACCTAAATGATCGGGTCGCGACTGTCGCGGAGATTCTCAGGGATTCGGGATATCACACTTATTTGTCAGGTAAATGGCATCTTGGACATGACCAACAAAACTGGCCATATAATCGAGGATTTGAGGAAAGTTTCGCGTTACTACATGGAGGTGGGACGATGTGGAATGGTACATTCCCCATTGATGCGTACAAGGTTACCTGGGCCAACAATAGTCAATTAGTGCCATATCCCAATGGAAAATACTCAAGTGATTTGTATGCTGATGATATTATCGGTATGATAGCTAAAAACCATGGAGATAACAAGCCCTTTTTCGGTTACTTGGCTTTCCAAGCAAACCATTTCCCACTTGGTGCCCCGGCTAATTACCTGAGTGCAAATGAAGGACGATACGACATGGGATGGGATAAACTCAGAGAGCAGCGTTTAGATAACCAAAAGAATCTAGGCTTAATTGCTGAAAGCGCAGAACTTTCTCCAAGAGCAACTGGAGTGAAGCCTTGGGATCAACTAACAGTAGCTGAAATGAGCAATGAATCAAAGAAAATGGAAGTATACGCAGCAACTGCTCAAGCTATGGACTACAATATCGGCAAGGTACTGGATTATTTAAAGAAAATAGGAGAGTATAACAATACTCTGATCATATTTGCGTCAGATAACGGGGGCGAACCTGCAGAAGTTGAGGAGCTTAACCTCACACCAGATATACGTTCGGATGCACAAAAGTACCTTTTAACGCTCAACACCACAGAAGCAAACATGGGTAACTGGGATTCACTTGTCACTTACGGGCCTGGTTGGGCACAAGTCTCTAATACTCCATTTAAAGGATTTAAAGGACAATTAACAGAAGGGGGGATTCGAGTACCATTCATGATGAAGTTACCCAGCGGTAACCAAACCCGTGAGATTGTAAATGACTTTGCCACAGGAGACGATTTAGTACCAACGTTTCTGAACTATGCAAACGCCACTTACCCTGATACCTACAAAGGGAACAAAATCGAACCTCTCGCAGGAAAATCGATGCTTCCTTTCTTAGAACAAAATAATCTAGCTAATCTGCACTCTGATAACGAAACTATACCACTGGAATATCTTGGAGTGGAAGCTGTCTACAAAGGGAATTGGAAGGCTATCAATCTCCCCAAAGAATTTGGTGGAGACAACCAATGGCATTTATATGACATAAGTATAGATCCACAAGAATCTAATGATCTATCAAAAGAACAGCCAGCACTCACTAAGGAATTGATAACGGCGTATGATCAGTATGCTAATCAGTCAAACATTATTCCTCCTGACTTCGCGTACCTTGGCTTTTCAGTACCTGACGAGATTGCATTTGAAGGATAGTTCAAAGGGTACCCAGCAGGCGTTGCCAGTTGGGGATTAATCGTCCGGATCTCCATACTGGGTAGCAATTGGAGAAGTTAGCAGCAAATGCATGATTGGAAATGATGATTGCAAGGGTGCTCATCATTATTGATACAGCGCAAGTAATCGACAATTAGTAACAGGGATTTGTCTGACTGCAGCTTCCCTCCACACACACAAGCAGCGGCTTATGCTTTTGTTTTTGTTACTAACATGCAGTAGGTATACCTTCATATGATGTTGATAAAGTTGGCTCATTAATAGATATCATTGGGGCACAGGAACAGCACTGCAGAATCAGCAGATGTTACTGGGAAAAATCGATAGCCGAAGGCACTTAATTAGTTAATAATATAAAAAGGGAATACTGCTATTATCCTAACGTAAAATAGGATCAAGACTGATGCAAAAAGAATATATGATTATTATTTTCCGAGTCTTGGAATATTATATTCCAAGTCTGGTTGGCATACAAATAAACATATAGATATACTCTGGTTGATTAGAATTACATTATCTGACAGGTTCAATTGAAAATCTAATGGGCTAGGTCCTTTCATACTCATAGAGTGTGGGTTTTGTTGTTGCTGTCTATCAGGGGTCTGCGATATAGTAACAGTCTTGTTGTTCCCAGTACTATTATTGTGTTCACTAGAATTAGTACTGTGTTGTTGTTGAGCTATCACACTATTACCATATGGCAATACGATAAACAGCACTAAAGCCAAAGAAGTGACAGACAGTCCGATCAAATAGGTGGCTGTAATATTTTTGATCATAGTGGAGTTAATGGAGATACATATAAAAATCTTTTATGTGATCATTTGTAATCCATAATCTGGTCCTCCCATATGTATTCGATAGTCGAGTTTGCAAATTGTGTTATATATTAACTATCTTCCATAGTAGCACTTTCTGACATCTATCTGAACTAAGGATATTTGGGAATCGAAAAGTAGATCCCTAAACTCATCCCGCCCATTCCTAACGATCATGAAGAATCGATGTACTTTCAGTCCAATTTGGTTAATTGTTACAATCTTAAGTTTTATAGTCGCAGTAACTGGAGTAGTTAGCGTGTATGCCCAAACAGGTTTAGTGGAACCATTTTTTCAAGAGAGCGGCATCATTACTGATCAGATTGAAACGGGGCCTGGAGAGATGCAAATCTCTTATTCTGCTAATGGAACTTTCAAAGGCAATATAGAAATTACGAGTAACGGAGATTTTGTTAGTATCTCGATGGGTGATAATATCACTTTTGGCCTAGGACAGGAAGTAATAACAAGTGCAGATGGCAGTGAAACTGCGAACTATACGTTCATAGGGAAAGGAAACGTAACCGAAGAGGGAAGATCAGTATTTTATGGAGCCTCAGATTACAGTACAGATTCTATAGGCGAACTATCTTTTCTGAATAACATACTTGGAATATTTAATGTCGAAATAGACCAAACAGCAAGATTTGTCTCCAATGAGTGGGAGTGGAAATAAGGAACCACTCTCCCTATTTTGAACACTTAAATGCATTAATATTGTAGTATACTTCCCGTACATATACAACCTCTAATACTTTTTTACACCTATAGAGCTCGTGTATCAGGCCAATAACGTAATCATTAATCTTTCATATTACAAATCCTACTCTCAGAGTCCAAACGTTGTACAAGAATAATGTGATTGTAATTAGACCATCGAGTACATAAGGAATTAGTACCATTCGTATCCAAGAATTGTTTTTGGTAATGTACCTTACTAAAACATCCCTAGCCCCCTGCTGCTTTCCTGGCGGGAAGATATCAGCCTCATCAAAAGGTACAAAGTATACGTTCGATAATCTCTCATTGCATCTAGATGATGTAAAGGACTCTTACGATAAGTTTAATATCTTATGGAGCAAATTAGGACAAAGACAAAATGAGATTGTCTATTTCTTCCATAGAACGTCCTCCTGGCCCTCATTCGATCTTGCCTGAGAAGTTATTACGTGAATTTATGCGAGATCCAATTAAAACCTTGATGAAGATAGCATATACATATGGTGATATCTCCCATTTTAAGTTTGGAAGGCAGCATGTCTATCTATTCAATGATCCCGAATACATAGAAGATGTACTAATTAGAAATTATAAGAATTTCATAAAGAGTAGAGGTCTACGAGTATCAAAGCGCCTCTTAGGAGAGGGGCTGGTTACTAGCGAGGGAAAATATCATGATCGCCAGAGACGAATTATACAACCAGCATTCCACCCTAATCTCATAGAGACATACGGTCAGATAATGACTGATTATGCACAGCGTATGTGTCAAAGGTGGAAGGATGGAATGACACTTGATATACATAAAGAGATGATGCATGTGACATTGGCAATCATCAGCAAAGCCGTCTTAGGCTCGGACGTTAAATTAGAAAAGGACAACGAAGTTGGTAATGCGCTCTTGGTTTGCATGGAATACTTTAATCGTCTGCAAATGCCATTTGGCGAGCTTATTGAAAAAATACCTATTCTGCCAATCAATAAGGGCTTCCAACGTGCCAAAATGTCATTGGATTCTATAGTCTATAATATGATAAAAGAACATAGAAATAACGAGAGTAGAGGTGTACGTGTGGCGGAGGGAGACCTACTGTATACTCTACTTCAAGCACAAGATACAGAAGCTGGAATCAAACGTATGAATGATACACAATTGAGAGATGAAGTAATGACCATTTTTCTGGCAGGCCATGAAACAACGGCCAATGCACTTACATGGACATTTTATCTGTTATCACAGAATCCAACTGTAGAAGATAAAATGTACGAGGAGTTGTGTTCTGTACTTGGTGATGGTGATGCCGATAAAGGTAACAGCAGCTACAATAGTAGAATTCCAACTATTGAGGATGTTCCAAAACTAGAATACACTGAAAAGGTCTTTAGAGAATCTATGAGGCTTTATCCCCCAGTATGGGGCATAGGACGACAGGCTATAAATGACTATAAAGTGAGCAAATACGTCATACCTGCTGGCTCAGTCATTTTCATGAGTCAATATGTAATGCATCGTAATCCACGTTACTATTCTGACCCTGATATTTTTTATCCAGATCGCTGGAGCAAGGAGACAATGTTACAGCTTCCTAGGTTTAGCTATTTTCCGTTTGGAGGCGGAATCAGAGGATGCATAGGTGAGTCATTTGCCTGGATGGAAGGAATATTGCTTCTAGCGATGATATACCATCAGTGGAAGATGCATCATGATCCAGTACACAGAGTTGGATTACAACCCCTCATTACATTACGTCCTAAATATGGTATGCGTATGAAACTGGAACAAAGAAAAGAAAGATCCAACAATTGATATATTCATTGTTTGCTCGTCATCTTATCGAATTTTCTTTTCGAGGTATCTATAGTCAAACGTGGAAGTCAAGAGAAATTGCAACTGTTGCGGCGCTGGGGAGTTTATTTTCCTAACTCAATTCCAAGGGGCTTGATTAAACAAAGCCAGCCTGCTTCTATCACTCGACCAGTGGATGTTATGAAAGATGAAATTCTCAGATCGGTTCTACGAAAGCGGTTAGGTAATCCGTAGTTATTCAGTTACTTACTAATTTTTATCTCATAAGGCCCTGAGCATGAAAGTATTAAAATATTATTAATGAGATAGGCTGATGATAGGGCATCAAGTTATTTCTACAACTATATCTCAGTAAGAATAATGCTTTATATTTGTCTATAATCGACTTGTGTCATAATAATGAAATTCCTTTCGATTGGGGTTACGCTTATTGCAGCTATCGTGATCATACTATTTGCAGCATCCACAATCGATACCGTCAGCACTTCTGTTCTTGCACAAAATACCTCTAATTCTTCGTCTTCATTGGCAAAACTTACTGATGGAGAAAGTATAACTGTAAAACTTGAACCTTCCCCATTTCCAATTAAACCTAATGAACAGACTCAGTTGAAAGTATCATTTTTCAAACCTAATACTGAGGAGATACAACCACACATAGATTATGACTTGATC
>JAATVS010000108.1 GCA_014523695.1 Nitrososphaerales archaeon TH5895 | reverse complement strand
GTACAAATTCCAATCTGAAATTGATCACAGGGTTTGAAGCAAAGATCCTTAAAGACGGATCGATCGACTGTCTACCGAAGTATAGTGACAATTATTTTGTGATCGCTAGCTTCCATACCATTTACGGTAACAAAGAAATTTGGATGAATGCCATTAAAAATGTGATTCAGAATCCAGACGTCGATGTCATTGGACATTTAGCTTCAGAACAAAGTTTTAGTTTGGATAATGAGGAATTAATAGAAATATGTGAGTTGCTCAGAGAACATGGGAAAATAGTTGAATTAAATGCGAAATACAATAGGCCACCTCTAGACTGGGTCCTAAAATTCAAAGAGCACGACGTGGAGTTTCATCTGGGTAGCGATGCTCATTCATTACACGAAATTGGAGAATTCAGTAGAATTCGTAAATTAGTTCAGGTTGTCAACTCTGAGTCCTAGACAATCTCCATCCAAGAAGAGAAAAGGTCGTACCGTTAGCCTCGTAGAGCATAGTATTTAATCTTCTTAAATCAGCATACTAACTGTCATATCCTGGAAATTTATATAGTGGACCTTAGTTGATAGTCTGTTAATACTCAATGAGTGCTGAAGCATCCATAGGCCCAACACAGTGCATCAGATCCCTTTTTTCTGAATATGAAAGAGTAAACAACCCTATAGTCTCAGAATATATTTCATCCATTCCTGAAAGCTTGTCCGATGCAGTAAAAAGAGTCAAAGAGGAATTAACAGTTACTAATGCAGAGAATATTATATCTAATCGCAGAAAGCTGGCAAAGCATATTGCCGCCTTTCATAGTCAAGCTGGTACTGACTTTCCAGGTGTTAACCGAAGTAGAATGAATATACAAGATCCATCAGCCCAGATTTTGATATCCATACATCAACCAAATCTTTTTGCCTATGGTGGAGTATTTAAGAAGATAGTTCTTCTCCAAACTATCAAATCGATGCTGCAACAAGGGAACGATCCATCCAATACTAGATTCATCAATTTGTTTTTGATAGTTGATCATGATTTTATGGATGATGTATGGATAAGAGTAGCACAGCTTCCAAGTGTAAGACATTCAGATGGCGTTCTTGAACTAAGAATGCCTATTACAGGTCCTAATAGGTGGAAATTGGTACGAAATATGGAAGTCCCCTCTGTAACGATCGTCGACCAATGGAGAGAACAAGTGGCCACTTGGATAAAAAATGGATCCCTTTCTTTAGGTCTTGGAAAAAACGAAAGACTCACACTTTTTGAGAACTTGGAACAATTTTGGGAAGAGGTGGACGAATCATACAGTAGGGCTAAGTCCTACGCAGACCTCAATTCTTTCATCATATCCAGAGTGGTGAATAAGATTTGGGGGTATGACACCCTGTTTGTACGGCTATCTGATATTTCAGAAGTTTTCGAAGGAGGGTTCAACTTTCTGCTCAATAAATTTAGAAAATATTCAGGAATATTGAGCGAGAGTGAAATGATGTTTCTGCGAAGTGGTATTAATACGGGAGTTAGCCAAAGTACATATCTTAATGCTCCTGTTTGGCTGCATTGTAAATGTGGTAGTAAGGCCTCCGTTAAATTGAAGGAAATTGAAGGTGGTAACTTTGACTTGTCTGGTGTGTGCATGTCGTGTAAGAGGCCCCTGACTGTAAGACTAGACAGATCTGACTCTCATCGTATACCAAGTAATATACTGAATGAATTATCTCCAAGGGCTATTCCAATTCTCTTATTACTTTCCAGCGATTTAGGTCTATGCTGTTACGCCTCCGGCACAGGCGGCAGCATGGGCTACACAATGGTCGGAAGAATGGTATTCAATGAACTTTCTATAAAGATGCCTGTCACAGTTGTATGGGCATCAGAAGATGTCTACTCAGGATTGGGCCAAACAGAAGCCCTCCAAACACTGAAATTCAAAAATTCAGCTGAGGTTATAAGATATGCCGAGCAATTAAGACTTACTCTTTCCAACTTCAATACAAAGGTAATCCCGCTGTTGTCCAAAAGAGCAGACTTGGCTAAGGGTGGGCAGGGTATGAAGGATATCTTAGATGAACTAGATGCCTTGAAGCAAGAACAAAGGAATACAAGACAACTATTGAAAATTAGCGACAAAGTGATAAAAGCCTCTACCCTCAAACCATGCATAATTGATCATGCCGTAAATTTCGGATTAAAAAATACCGAAAATATATGGAGAAATAGTCTGATTCGAAATGATGACTTGGCAATGCCCATCTTCATGCAAGGTTAGCCTATCACTGCGCTATAGATCCAACACTTTGATCACTTACGTGGTTAGTTTTTCAGTATGCACTACATTTAAAGAAGTTCGTTGACATGTGTACTAACATTTCGGAATGAACAGTGACATTAATGAAGAAATTGAACAGCCGGCCTATTCGTCAACGGTTCGAAGTAAGACGTTGGAGAAATATCCAAAAAAAACAGATGCAACTGTGCTAGTTACTGCTGCCGGGGGAATTATAGGTCAAGGGATCATGAAGTCTCTACGATTGGCATCTAATGGGTCTGTTTCTCCTATCAGTTATCAAATTATATCCACTGATTCCAGTCCCCTAGCGGCTGGTCTTTACAGGTCGGATATCGGTCTAGTCGTCCCAAAGGCATCCGATCCTGGGTATATTGATTCAATCATCGAGCATCTAAAGAGGTATAACGTTGACGCACTATTCGTGGGTTCGGATGAAGAATTAATGACCATCGCTACCGCAAAGAAGAGAATCGAGAGGGAATCTCCGACCAAGGTGTTAGTTACCGAACTAGGCGTGATAAAAATCGCACGCGACAAATGGGAAACGTACAAGTTTCTAAAGTCTAATGATTTGAGCTGCGCCGAATCGTGCCTCCCCGAGAACAGAGATGGATTCATTGAGGAGTTTGGGTTCCCTGTGGTGGTTAAACCTCGAGAAGGATTCGGTTCAGTCAACTTCTTTGTCACTAAATCAACTGATGAGATGGAATATGCGCTCACTAAAATTCAGGATTACGGTTGGAAGCCGATGCTTCAGGAATATTTACCAGGCCGAGATGAAGAATTTACATCTGGAGTAACAATTGATAAGAGTGGTACTTACGCAATGTCATCGATCGCGATGAGGAAGTATTTGAAGGGCGGGCAAACTTACAAGGCGTTTATTGACGACCATCCAATCGTAAGGTTATCAGCTGAAAATGTAGCAGAAAAATTAGGTGTGACGGGAGCCGTGAATATACAGGCAATGTTTGTTCCAAACGATGAAATGACCAGTTCTCTCCACTCTGCTGCAGAATTTGAGCCTAACAACCTTAATGAATCTTTACACAACGGAAAAATGAAGACATTTGAGATTAATCCTCGCTTCTCAGCTACCTGTCCGCTTCGTTCATTTGCTGGAATCAATGAACCAGATATTGTATTTAGAAACGCCGTGTTCGATGAGAAAATAGAAAAACTTACTAAATGCGAAAGATTGGTCTGCATGAGGTATTGGAATGAAGTTTATGTAAATGTTGCTACATATGAAAAATTGAAATATGTCGGCTCACTCAAACAAGGATTAGAAAATTCTAATTCCCCTCATTATTTCTAGCCT
>JAATVS010000637.1 GCA_014523695.1 Nitrososphaerales archaeon TH5895 | reverse complement strand
TTGTACGTTTTTGATTTTCTTCTCATATTGGTCTGATGTCTTTTTTCTGTGGTTTTGGGCGCGCAAAATGACGTCTGTTTGATCTGCCCCACTTATTATTAGATTTTATGAGTCGGCCTTTGGATGAGGCCTTGCGACTAGACATTTCTTTATTAACCTATGATGCACTACCGTGACATATATACTTGAACACCGGATTGGAAATAACATCTAATTTCCCTCGCAGCAACTTTTGATTCAAAAAAACATCTGTTTACTTAATTAAATACACTAATTTTGTTAAATAAGGTTATATCTACAAAATAGAGTGGAAATCAACAGGTGAAAATAATCTGGGTCGAATTTACACCTCGCAAATTATGCGTAATACTTTCTGGTCAAATAAAATCTTTAACTATTATTTTTTGCGTACGAAAACACTCCTCGGACTGAATCTAAGAAGTTGTAATCCTCTACGGACGAGTAATGATGATAACTTTAATTGATGGTAAATTTGTGGTTAAGCAATGGCACCTTTCAGCGGGAGATGAATTGGAATGGTCGTTTGAAGTGTCAAAGGAAGACGACCAGTTAGTATTAGTTGGCAGAAAGGTTAAACCTTCAAAGAAGTAAACTGGAAACTATTTAAACAAACCCTTCACCAGCAGTCCTATCCCACCGAAAAATAGAACCACAAAAATGTATAGATTTACAGGGTTTTGGGGATCTAGACCAGTCATAGTTATAGGGGCCACAGTTACATTTGCGTATTGCCTGTTAACGGTATAACCAACATAAGGAAATACAAATAGAAATGAGACCATGATTAATACAAGGCCTGCTGCAACTAAACCCCTACTATAACTTTTCAATACCTTAAGCAGTCCATATTATTTACTTAAGGTCTTTTACTTTGGATTACTTTATGTGGCCATGCTTCAGTTTATGATCGATGCAATATCGCTTATCTGGACCACATTCTGCACATTCTTCCGTCGCCATAAAAGTACACCCAAACTGGCTACAAGTATTTCCTTCAGACATTTTTTTCTCTCATGCTACCACTGTCTTAATACTCTTATAAAGTTGTGCTAATCTGAACTCTCTAACTTCTTCTTTAATTGTTCTGGCTCCTGCAGCAAATCAATTATAATCTTCTGGTCGTGTTCTATGTCTGCTATTCTATTTGTGAGTAGCTTTATGGTTCGATCTTTCTCTCGTAGTGCAGCTTCTATCGTGTTATCTCTCGTTTCCTGGTATATTGTGAGAAAGGGCATACACTTGGTGTGGTAAATGTTCCGGCGCTCTTGTTCCTCATGGGTCCAATATACGGAATGATGGTGGCCGAGAAACCAATTTGAATAGTCTGTGTTAGTTTGTTCGCCGATAATTGAGTATGCCGTCCGGCGCAGCGAATGGAGTGTAATCTTTCTCCTAAGACTGTTTTCCTTCCGTTGGTTCTTGTCTGCAATTCTTTCTAACTTTTGGAACTGTTCTAATATTCTCGTGTAAATGGACTCCGGTTTTTTACCGTCTTCTAATGCAAAAATAAGGTTTTGAGGTTGTTTTGATGAATGATGCATCTCGATTAATTTCAGTAAGTGTTTTGTTGCCTCATCGCTACAGTATATGGTCCTGATGCGCTTGGTTTTGGAATATTCACGTCTAATGGTTATCTTGGTTGGAGATGATGAAAAGTCCACGTCTTGCAACCGTAATGAACAGGCTTCCATTGCCCTCATGCCCGATGAGACAAGTAATAATATGAATGCCCTTAGCCTATGGTTTGAATTGTATTCTAGTAATTCTCGAATGTCTGTTAACGTTAGGGGTTCTTCTTGGTCAGGATATGCTTTAGGCATTTTGACCTTGCGCTTAAACTTGGAATTGGAAATGTCTATGTCATTGTATTCCAAGAATGACCGTACAACTGCAATGTAAATTTTCAGTGACGCAATTGCTATATGTTGATTTAACAGGTATGAAACGAATTGGTCTAATAACTCGTATTGGTTAATACGTTGGTTTTGTGATAGTGATATTATCGTGTCCGGTGTTTGTTCGGGTTTTGAAATGCTAAGGAATTCGGCAAAGTGGTGCAAACCCGTGCGATATGACTTTCTTGAATTCTTACTATTACGACCTATACTCTCAAGGAATGTGTTAACCCTTATGCCTTTGTCGTCGTTTGCGTTTGCGTCTAGGACTTGCACTGCATGTTAGTAAAACACGCTCAAATATTAATACATATAATTTATAGGTGAATTATGTCAA
This sequence comes from Nitrososphaerales archaeon TH5895, assembly GCA_014523695.1. Taxonomy (GTDB): domain Archaea; phylum Thermoproteota; class Nitrososphaeria; order Nitrososphaerales; family Nitrososphaeraceae; genus TH5896. Next base: position 576 of record JAATVS010000637.1, on the reverse strand, counting down.
TAATACATTATGAAACTTTGTCTATCTAGATCTACTCAACAATTGCAAATGGCCCTTGAATATAATAAACTTCATAATTATAGCTGCTCTATTGCTCTTGTTTCATCTGAGGAAATTTTAGCAAATGACAAGCATAATTTATCAACATTACTTGATTAACTTGTATGTTAATAGGAGAAGAAAGCTAAAGTAATGCATATATGCTATATTTGTGGTCAAGCAGAGACTATCCCATTCAAATGTAATTACTGTCAAGAATTATTTTGTAATGTTCATAGAAATCCGATTAACCATTCTTGTCCGTCCCTAGATACTTATAATAAGAAAAGGAAGAACATGCTAATAGATAATGATTCCCAAAAATATGGCTTTCAATCGTCCTCTTCTGTGTTCAAAACTTTGTCAAGAGTTTTAACTATAAAATCTTCTAGGACTGAACTATTTCATCTTTCATTAGCAACCATTTTAGTTACTGCGGTGGGTCTTTCTTTAAGTGGTTATCGATATATTTCATGGCAGTTTTTAGCTATATTCGTCTGTGCTTTTCTAGTGCATGAATTAGCTCACAAGTTTCTA
>JAATVS010000636.1 GCA_014523695.1 Nitrososphaerales archaeon TH5895 | reverse complement strand
TCAATGTCCTTCACTACTTCATTGATTTCATTTTTAGTTCTAGAACATACAACAATATTTTCTACCTGTCTAGCCAACATGATCGCAGTTTCTTTTCCTATTCCTCTTCCGCTCCCAGTAATTAATGCGGTTCTATCTTGCATATTTTTAGGATTTAGGGTATTCATATATTCTCCTCTCTTTGTAAAGATTAGCGGCACTTCATACTAAAGAAGTTGTTATCACCATATTAGGTGGGCGGCTTATCAAATAACTTATTGCATTCAATACTATCGCAATGAAATAGAATATATGCTGCAATAAACAGTATACGTTCTGTCTTGGGAAATAAAGACGGGGCCGATCTAATCGAAAGTATCGAAAATATTACTAATAGTATTCCGAAGTTTGTCTATAAGCAGTTAGCACAGTACATATCAAGAGAGAATGCGAGCATCATCATTGAATTTATAAAATGTCAGAAAACCGAGATCAATTTATCTGACACTTATAAGAATTTGATAATCACATCTTTAATTACTCTTATAAAATTCTTTAAGAACAAGAATTTCAAACAGCTTACAAGAATCGATATTATTAATTATCTTGATAGTTTACGAAAATCCGAGGAAGCTGATCCAACACATAAATGGATTGGAACTTACAATCTTAGAAGACAGTTATTTTTGAAGTTCTTTAAATGGCTGTATGATCCGACTCGAGAAGCTAAGATGAGACAGATCCCAGAAGTTATGCGAGATATTCCACTATTGAAGAGAAAAGAGCAGTCGATTTATAAACCAGACGACTTGTGGAGCCCAGAAGATGACAAGATATTTTTGAAATATTGTTCTGATAAACGAATTCAGTGCTATCATGCTATTTCGCGAGATACATCCGCAAGACCAAGCGAGATTCTAAAACTGCGAGTTAAAGAAATTAATTTTAAGCTTGCTGCCGGTGATAAAACTTATGCGCAAATATCTGTCAATGGAAAAACAGGTAATAGAATAATTCCGCTCTTCGACTCTATCCCATACATAAAAGATTGGTTAAATAATCATCCACAACCTGGGAATCCAAATACATTTCTCATACCTAGCCGGAACCGATCCACATTTTGTCAGAGAATGGGAGAAAATTCACTTAATAGAATATATAATGGACACAAGACCAAGCTATTTCCACGTTTAGTTAATGATGAGAACGTTCCGATCGAGGATAAAAACAAGATACAACGACTGTTAATAAAACCATGGAATCCGTACGTTAGACGTCATACTGGATTGACGGAGAAAAGCAAGATGAAACAACTTAACGAGTACCAATTACGACAATATGCTGGATGGTCAGCACGCTCGCAAATGCATCTGAAGTACATACATTATTTTGGTGATGAAGCGAGTGAGAGTCTTTTAGAAGCATATGGAGTCGTTACTAAAGATCAAAACCAGATTAATGCATTAAAATATAAACAATGTCCCAATTGCGCCGAACCAAATAAGCGTGAAAGCAAATTCTGTCTGAAATGTAAAATGGTATTAACTTATGATGCATATAATGAGACTCTGGAGATACAAAAGCAAAAAGAAGAGAGCTTTAACGCTATGGAAAAACAAGTTAACTTGATGCAATCACAGTTACAAAATCTGATATCAGTTCTTGGAAACATGGATGAGAGTAATAAGTATAACTTTGCGAAACAATTATTTGCGAGCGGAATATTCGAGATTGATCGCAAATAAGTAATAGCTAGTCAATGATTTGCATCCTTCTTCCCTAGTCGTTTTATGCTAATTGTTTTACATTTCTTACATTCATATCGTTTTCCAATTTTATGGATGTCAATCCTTCTCCATTGATGCATACAGTCTCCTAAATCCTCAATTGTGGTGTATGTCTTGTATCCTTCTTCAATCATTCGATATACATGTGGATACACATTTCGATATGCAATAGTTAATTCTTCTAGTGCTGATTCCTGTAATTCTGGTGGTATTCTGTGTGCTGCTGTAATGTTCATAGGAAGAGAACTAGAAAATGTAACCAAAATATCAGCGAAAGAGACGGCCTCATTAATAAAATTTAAAAAGAATCTCGTCCTTTCTTTGATATTCATTAGTTCCTTCGTTGGACGAAGAGATTCCATTAGAATGTAAGTAATGATAGCACCTAATTTTTGGCTAAATTGCATCAATACATATTCTAAACTATTACCTGGCCATGAAATGGGGGAAGGATTTGGCATTAGGTCAAATAAGCCGTTTTTTCTCTGACATTCATGGAGAAATTCACTAAATATTGACCAATCATCATCGGTGACATATGATTGAGTTAAGTAATAATACATTTTATCTTTGAAAAGCTGGTTGTTTTTACTAGCCTTTCTTAGATGATAGTATACGTCCTGCTTAGTCAATTCGGATCCTTTATTCAATTGTAGATTGAGGCGATTACGAATTTCCTTTTCAGTTATTCCTCTTCTATGGATAGTTTCTGACTGGATTATCCCCAAAATCCTCCTCCCGGTTTTATCACTATGAAGGGCCCAAGATTTTTTCCTTTTACTTTTCAATTTCGGCTGAAAAAAGTAAAATGGTTTTACAATATATATGTTGCATATTGTCAATAATGTATATGAATTCATTTAAAAACATCGTCATATCGGAACAAAACTATAGACGACTAAAGCGAATGGGTCACACAGGCGAAAGCTTCAACGATGTACTGAATAAAATCCTGATAGAAAACCTCCATATCAATAAGGTGAGTAATAAGAGTGCATGATAAGAATTCTGCATTCTCTTTAGAGGGACATATTGAAATGACCAAGGGCAATTCGTTAAACGCCACCAGAATACAAAACGTATCTGTTACTACATGTCTTACTGAAAATTGTGTAGAGTGCTCTGGTTGTTACATAAATAAATCCACCGGTTTTAAACTTAAGTGTGAATGTAGCTGTCATAAAGAAAAAATAATGGCAGAAGAGGGAGATTCCAACCTGACCTCAAATGCCGTACCCGTTACTACCCAGGTGATATCTTGTGATAGATACTGATTATAGTAATACTATACCCAAGATTAAAACCTTTACATCTATTCCCAAGCTGGATCAGAACAGAACTGCAAATAGTAATAATGACATCGCCACAATGACTCCTAGTCTACCCATTGCAGATGTGATACCAGTCGATACTTTAATCAACTATCATAGTATGGGATTTAAGTTGATCCCTCTCAATGAGCAGGGAATTCCTAATGTTCAAGGCTTGCTAAGCCCAACAGAATCGCAGGTGAGCTCTCAGGCTTCAAATGACGGAAAGGATCATCCCATTAATTATATCCACGAATACCCAGAATTTTGGAACGAGGATAGACTAAGAAAAGAATCAGGGAGATTTAATAATGTAGCGACCACATTTGGTAAGACCAATAAAAAGGATGAAGATGGCAGTCCACTATATCTTAATGCGCTAGATATTGATAGTGAACAAGTCTATACCACACTAAGCCGGCTTAATGGTAGCGATGGCATTGATTTCTACTTTCTTGATAAAGCCTGCAAATCAACTTTCGTATCAAAGACAAAGAAGAAACATGGACTACATATTTTTTGGTTATCTAGTAAGCAGCACAAGCCGATCACTAGTAGTGAATGCAAACCTGGATGTGAATTCGAAATAAAAACTGATACGCAACAATGTACGCTCCCTGGAAGCTCACATCGGAACGATCCTTTATTTACTTACAAAAAAATAGGTATAAATGAAATCGGAGTGTGTGATGGCCTATACTCTGAATTAAAAGACACTCTTCAGGACTGTCTCAGGCCGAAAAATGATGGTTATGTTACTGAATTTCGTAGTAATAATAACACTTTGAATATTAACTTGTCTGAATATGCAATCGGTTCAATTGCATCTTTGTTGTCGCCCTATTACAAGAAGGGCAGTCGAGACGAGTTAGTGTTTGGATTGAGTGGATTTTTACATAAACAAAATATTTCTGAACAATCTGTGGTTGCCATTATTAGAATTCTTACCAACTGCGACGAAGAAAAGTATTCACGTATTCTTACAGTCAAAAGTACGCTTGGAAAGGATCCCAGAGTAGTGAGTGGACATAATCACTTTTTGTCTGTCCTTGAACATGTTACAACCCATTCTTCTGAAGCTTCAGAAATTATTACTAAAATTAAAAGTATCATTCAAGAAAATAATCCTGATAGCAATGCAGAATCATATTCCTCTGCACCAGATATCGCAAATCGACTTGTGAAAAAATATCACTTTAAGACAACTAGGGACAATGAAGACATTTATTATTATGATGCCGAAAAAGGGGTCTATGTAGAAGGCGGCGAATCTTTGATCAAGGAACAAAGCGAAAGAATTAATCCCAATATTTATAATCAAAAAGTCAATGAAATAATTCATAAAATAAAAAGAAGGACTTATGTTAATCGCCAGGACTTTGACAAAAATATCGATATCATCAACCTTGAAAATGGCATCCTAAACATATGGACATGGGAATTTAATGATCATTCACCTAACCACCTGTCATTGGTACAATTGCCTATCAAATATGATCCAAATGCCAAGTGTACCAACATACTAAAATTCTTTGGGCAGGTGCTTCATCCTTGTGATGTCTTTGTCGGACTTCAGCTATTTGGATACATTTTGTACAGGACTACTGAATATGAGAAAGCATTCATGTTGCTCGGTTCAGGGGATAATGGTAAAAGTGTCTTTATAAAGTTAGTTGAAGCATTTGTAGGCGCCAAAAATGCAAGCCATGTTCCATTGCAGGAATTAGATAATGATAAGTTTGCCGCTGCTGAATTAAATGGTAAATTAGTAAATACTTTTTCAGAATTACCATTCGATAAGATGAGAAATACCGGTTATTTCAAAGCATTAGTATCTGGAGATACTATTAGGGCACAGAGGAAATACGGTCATCCATTTAGTTACAGAAGTTCAGCCAAGCTAATATTTAGTACAAATAAAATTCCTGATTCAGCTGATAATACATATGCATACTATAAAAGATGGCTCCTCCTCTGGTTTGAAAATATTTTTCATGGTGGAAACAGGGACACAGATTTGATCAATAAACTTACAAAGTCAGAAGAGTTATCTGGATTATTGAATTTAGCATTAATAGGTCTGAAGCAACTACGAAAGGACGGCTGGTTTAAAGACACATCAGTAGAAACTATAAGGGAGCAGTATAATGAGCGTTCCAATACAGTTGCATCATTCGTTAAAGAAAAATGTATTAAAAACTTGGCTGATCTAGATTGTTGTACCAATTCAGACGAGCTTTACAATGAATACAAATCGTATTGTAGTAAAATACAAGGGAGACCTTGCGAAAAGAATGTGTTCGGTTTAAGACTTAAATCACATGGTATCGAAAAAGACAGGCTAAGAAGATATGGGAATAGGCATTACATTTACCGAGGTATTACATTACGCTCTGAATCCTTGTCTCCATATCAAAAGCGAGTGCTACAATAACTATTCTCACATAATTTAATCATGTATATCTGGTTGTGGTAGGATTGATAGCATTAATCTCCTATTATCGTATTTGCTGTCCGTGGTGTCCCTGGCATAATGGCGCAAACTTCTACATATAATACATTCATAGTATGTACTTATATTATTACTTTAGATTATTACAGGGATAGTTTATGCATTGTAGCCAGGGACAGTAGGGTCAGTTACCATTAGGCAGTAACATATATATATGTCACGTTACTATGCATAGCATATGTCTAATCAGGACATAAATTCAAAAATCAAAATGGCAGAACAAGAAGTTGAAATAATACAGGAAGATGAAGTAACCAGCTACCTGAAATCTGCGTCAATGAATGGAAGTAAATTTGTGACCTTGCCAAAGAAAGACGGAGAGTCAAAAATATATCAATTTCCAATCGAGAAGAGCAAAAGGACCTTAGTATCTAGACCATTCGTAGATCCTATAACCAAACAGGAAACATTAGCAAAGAAGATTCGTTACTTGGTTATCGATCCAAGTTCTCCTGATCAAGGGGAAAAGGAGCTTGATACTCCAAGAACTTTAGCTCAACAGATAGAAGCGAACATAGCGAAGAATCACACAGTACTGGAAATCACGAAACGTGGAGAAGGCGTCAACACAAGATATTATGTCATAGCAGCATAACACAAGACATGGACTTGACATCTTCATTGTGCTAAGTACGGACTTATTTCCCCCATTGGTCCGTACGAAGCATGATGAAATTATAAAGTGATGAAGAACGCATATTGTTGATGGCACTCTAGTAATCTAGCCATGCCGGCTAATGCAGACTATTGATAATCGAAAAAATAGGCCCATGCAATAGGATCCGTATGAAGCTGCTCCTCTACCTTAACGTCCTTACAGTCTATTAAATCCGGGGCGCTTACACATAATCTCACATATTCACCAACTGTGATATTATCCCTAATTGCAAATATGCGATCATACGGTTCCAGATAAGATGTATCATATGTAAAGGGGACCTGATGAATATACGTCTGGGGATTTGTCGGACTCAAATTGCTCCCATTTATAATAATATCATGATAAATCCAAAAATATGTGTTGTTGACCGCATATCTAACACCATCCAAGTTGGCAATATTGTCAGGCACTGAGAAAACGAATTGTGTTATAGCATGTACCTGACTTGGACTCAGCACTACTATCATTGTGAGCATCATCATTGACAATATAATGATTT
>JAATVS010000635.1 GCA_014523695.1 Nitrososphaerales archaeon TH5895 | reverse complement strand
TCTAAAAGCTTGGCTACAAAGCCCACAATTAAATGGCCCTAATGGTTTGCATTTTGATAATTCTAAAAATAGATTAATTATTGCTTCGTTGGGAGAAATGAGTAAACCTGGAGCCGGTATAGAAGTTGTTGATTTAAAAAATAAGAACATTAGCAGTTTAGGAAAGGAAGGAACGACCTCTCCTTTTGGCGGCCTTGATGGAATAGAATCTGACGCTACGGGAACACGCTATTATGTTACTGATAACCCCGCAGGAAAGATCTACAGTGTTAACTCGGACGGAGCAGACTATATAACTTTGATAGATTTACACACACAAGGGGCTGCCGACTTAGGATTTATACCAAACCAAAGTGCGATTATAATTCCTCTTATGCAGGAAAACAAACTTGTAGCTTACAAATTATTGGAATAGATACCTATGAGTGGTGGCGCCTTGTGGTTTGTAAAGAATCCTTCGGGAGCGGGTGACTTTTCCTCTTATTCTCTATTGACGACTTGGCAGGGTCGTGGGCGATGACGCTGCCCAGGTCCTGCGCGACCTTCTGACGGTCCAACGTTGTTTAGTTTTCGTAACGGGGTGGCCCCTTCTAGCCGATCGTCATGATGGAGAGGAACGTGCGATATTCTTCACTGATATTGCGCGTCTTTCCCTTAATGATATTACTTGGGGTTCATATTACAATGATCAGTGAAAGGACCTAGCAGAGAATTCAAAGAATTTGTAAGGACAGAAAAGCAATAATCTGAAGAAAAAAGGTAAGGGCTCTAGTCAGTCTCGTCCCCATCATCATCTCCTCCGGCCCCGTTTCCTTCACCACCATCTCCTCCGGCCCCGTTTCCTTCACCACCATCTCCTCCGGCTCCTTGATCTTCGCCAGTATCTTCACCAGCTTCTGGCGCTGCCGATTCTTCTATTGGCGCTTGTGATTCTTCTGGCTCTAGTTCAGGTTCTTCTATTGTTACTTCGTGGTTAGTCACGGTCACGGATTCGTTGCTAATTATGACCGTTACTCCCTGCGGTGGTATCTCATTCATGTTGGTATCGATTACATCTTCGAGGCTCATTGTAACGGTTCCATTAAGTGGTAGTGACTCTAATGGTGAAATATCAATAGACACATTTGGTGATTCTGTGCTCGCTGTACCGTTCAGCCCAGTTGCTGGTGCTTCTACATCTCGATCAATTACCTGAGCATAAACTACTTGGAAGTTAGTCAAGGCAATGCTTGTCATGATAACGGCTGTTGCTAATGTCTCTGTTTTCATTATGGTGATATCTTCTAACCTATTATAATAATAATCCCTTGTACTTCTTCCTTGAACTCCTTGTCATCTTGGCTATATATTTAAACTATGGTGCCATAGTTATATGGTGCTTTAAGCACAAGCACAGTGATGCAGCATCACATTAAATTTGAGTTCAAACGATCTGTAGCACTTAATAGAATTTCATTGGGTGTAAATGAATTTTTGTAATGTTTTATCATGCTTCTATAGATCAGCTATAGATCAGCTATAGATCTAAGCCATTGGTTTTAAACGAGTCATGCGTATATGCAGAGTCGGACGGTTTGAGTTCCCTTACGTTAAATTTGTATATCAACAATTAGTAAATATATCCACATCAACTGGCTTAAATAATGCACTCTGATTAATCAGACTATGATAAAATCAGACATTATTATATGTGGTATGGTACTGGGGGCTTTTTTAACACTAGTTAGTATTCTCTCAGTCGATCCAATGACGGCAACAGCTCAGAATACAACTGGTATTATTAATACAACTAAGAGTATTCATAATACCACTTTTCCTGGGGATACAATTGTTCATCGTGGTATAATCTCATCTGAAGATGCTGCTCATCTAGCACTCCCTCCAGGAGATGAGACACACAGTGCTCGGATTTTGCCACATCGACCAGATGGTGCAACATACTCAGGTATTCTGACTTTTACATCTACAAAACCGGTTGAAGTGGGATTTGGTCATAGACTTCATATAGATAATTCTACTCTTTCCCAATTTGAAACTGAGCAGCTGGGCGAGCTTTATACGCGACATCACGTCAATAGCAGTGAACACATAACGCCTGGTATCATATCAGTTCCATCACGAATCATACCTGATTATGGAATCTCACCACCATATTTCTCTGCCTCCATACCATTTGCAGGTAGTTCACTATTTCTTAGAACAGATGGAGAACCGTTCGTGGCAGTCTACGAAGTG
>JAATVS010000634.1 GCA_014523695.1 Nitrososphaerales archaeon TH5895 | reverse complement strand
TTCAGAGCACGAGGGACATGTAGTAGTAGTCTCTGTTTCAGACATAAACATCGTGCCACAAGATGCGCATTTTAGTTTTTGAAGACCTTGCATTTCAAGTTGCGATCTACAACATCCCTATTAAAGTTTGACAAAATAACGTAGAATTGTAATTACTGTAAAGGCTATTATAATCATGGCATTCATACTACGGCAACATGGCGAAAGCTTCATCAAAAGAGCGGTCATCTGCCAAATATGATGTCATCATAAAAGCCAAGGCTACCACTAATAGGATCGTGGACATTAGTAATGAGATTGTAAGGTTTGAGGGCAACAAAAAGGGACAAGTTACTGGAAAACACTATTCAGGAGTTCACTGGGACACGGTGGAATCCACAATGCTAGCAGATGGAAGCGCGACTCTGACCATAAGGTATTTACATATGACTAATAAAGGCGAATCGATTACGGGAACTGGAACTGGCACTCTGATGACTCCAAACCAAAGAGGGATTGCGAAAACTACTGCAGAGGGAATGATGTGGACATCCGCTCCTAGGTTATCGCATCTAAATGGTGGTAGATGGAGTGTCGAAGGTGAGGTGAATATCATTAAAGAGACTGTTGAGGTAAAAGGTAATTTCACTACCTTAGGTGTATAAAAAGCCTATTTTGCGATATCTCAAGCTAAACCTCTAAATAATTGGTATAATAAGTCGGGTTTGTTTTCATATGTTAAGTCCAATTGACAGAGAAGCTAGACTAAATAGCCTTAGGTTGAAACTTGGTCGCGAATTAGAAGAGGATTTCAGAAGAGCGGGTTCAGATTTAATGGATAGATTGATTCACGACTTCGAACGAGAAATATTACTGGCTGAGTCATTTGCTAGCCGAGAGGATCCTATGGAAACGGTATACCACAGGACAACAGCAGATATGATTCACAAAACGTTGAAGGCTCTTGAATCAATAAAAAAATGATTTGTTTTGAAAATAAAGGTTGTTGTAATGCTATTCTCTAGTCGTATTAGTTGATAGTTCAAAAAGCGGACCAAAGATCTTCCAGAAATCTTCATTACTAATACTGATCATTGGAGCGCTGTTTGCATTTGTTTTATTTGATTGCAGCCAAGTTACAACTATATTTTTGCCGTCTGAATCTGTAGAATTTAGAGCTGTTGTGTTATTGTGACTACTGTTACCATTCTGTTTAGCTATCACAACCAGGGTTTCACTGATTATGAATCCAACCATGACTGCTATAACCAACTGTAACTTATGATTCAGCTATTTTTCAACCCTGTCAAGGTAATCGGCTATTTCATCAAACGTGTAACCAGAGTCATTCAAGCCCATTAGTAAACCTTCATCGATGTCTGCCTGTTTCAAGTTATCGAATGCGGCTAACAAGGTTTGTGCTGAACCGGGGTCATCTTTTCCGTTCCAGCCAAGATATGACATAATCACGCCAATGGCACATCTACCTTCCTGTCCATCGGAATAGCGCATCTGAATCTGCCTAAATTGTTTCCCGTATGTACGTAGGATCTGAGAGACAGTCATATCTTGTTTTGGTAATTGCTGCAGCTGACTCATAGATTACAAGTTATGATCAACAAGCTATTTAACCAGAGATTAATGATCCACATAATGACAATAGATGTCAACTATTTGATGAAAGGCAACAAACCGAACCAAAGTTGAAGCGTTCCGTTGCAACTAAGACAGGTCAGATAGGAGATAGAAATAGCCACCAGTTTCTAGGTAGCTTTCTATGTTCATTGAAAAAAGATAACCTAGCCTAAAAGTCTCGTATGTTTAAATATCGGTAACACTACATGTCGCAAACCTGCACAAGGTAGAGGTAGCGACGGCCAGCATATCGGCACAAATTCTGTTGGTCGTCCCTACCTACAAAGTTATAAATGACCATTTTGTGAATTCGGAGAACCGAAACCTAAGGTCCGAAACTAATGGCGCGGTGAACCCATGGTGGACGGCTAAGGCTTGCTAACCCAATCTCTTCCTAGCCGTTCTACCTCTTACCACAATTTTAGGATACATAGAAAATGTCTAATGTGAAATATGAAGTTTTAATATGGTTTGTTATGAGTGAAGTTAAAGGCATGGCTAAGTTAAATATATACTAAAAAAATTTAGTGGCCGC
>JAATVS010000107.1 GCA_014523695.1 Nitrososphaerales archaeon TH5895 | reverse complement strand
CGTGGTTGTCCCACCAATGATTTAAAATTAAAGTTAAGAGATGCGAGTATCTGATCGAATGTAACTTCCATAGTTTCAAGGTACTTGTCGGTGTCTATCTCTTCTGGCTTTGCGAGCTCGACCGGCTTCACACCTTCCGCTGTACTAGTTTTCACATAGGAGATAATACCGCCAGCCTTTATCTCTCGTCCTTTTGCTACAAGAAATCTTGCTGCCTTGATATGCTGTGGTAGGCCTTTATGAAAATCCTTTCCGATGATATCAGTGCCATCGATTGAGCCGGATTTTGCAGTCGAGGGGGCAATTTTCTTCCCATACTTATCAGGTGACTTGTTTATCATAACATTAAAGCTCAAATCCTGTACCGGGATCCGGCGGCTTACTAAATTCTTTGCATTTTCCTGAAGAATGCTTTTTATCTTTTCTCTTGCCGACTCGAAATCATTCTCGGAATTCACTTTACTTAAGATATCTAGCATATGGGAAAAAGCATTTCTAATAAAAGGTGGAGTATGAGACTTTTTTCCAGTTAGGCCCTTGACATCTACCGTCCCGTCAGAGAGGACACCAAGATAATTTTTTTTCAATTCGCTGAATACAACATACCGATATGTCTTATCAATCTCCAGATCGACTCCATGTTTAGCTCTGGCCCATCTCGTAATTTCATCTACCTTAGTTGGAGAAGGACCTTTCAGGAATAAGGAATCGGTATCCCCGTAAATGACATCGATACCAATTTCTTTACATTTTTCGATGGCAGAAAAGGTAGTCGTTCTCCCAAGCGCAGCAGTCGCGTCAGCGACAGGTAAGCAATAGAGCGGAAATATTTCGGCCCCCATCACTCCATAACTTGCATTGAGGATCACCTTAATTGCCTGGCTTACCACGCCGTAAAGCAGACGTTCTTCCAAACTAATTGATATTTCCTTAGACAATTGTTTATAATACCTAACACGCAGATCTCTAAGAGATCCGATAAGTTGTGACGTAAGTCCTTTGTTTTTCTTACAAATCCAATGTGTTGTGCCAGCTATCCGCTGGCCTGCGTCATTTTCACAGTCATGATGTGGACAGTTGACAGTCTCATAGGATAGGTTATACACTTTAATGATACTAGGATAAAGACTAGCAAAGTCAACCACTATCACATTAAAATGAATTCCTAACTTAGGTTCTACCACAAGCCCTCCACGATACTTCTTTTCTTTAATGATAGCGATGGTCGACGAAGACCCTTTCGCACCGAGTTCCTCTCGTCTTGGGATAAGAAGATTATTTTTTCTGTGTTCATAGTATAGCATTCCTCTGATCCATTGGTTGACACCAAATCTTGAAACGTCGTCAAGGGATGATCGTGCAATTCGGGCTATCACTATCAAAAGTTTCATAAGGAGATTGTTACCGAAGCTAGTCAGTCTAAATGTTAGATCGGCGTCTTTAAGACAGTATTCTGCTAGCTTCTGTGTTGGTAACTCACTAATGTCCAAATCTAGATCGAGCTTACCTTCACCTAGTAGTGCCTGAGAGATCGCATTAAGCGTATACTCAGAATACTTATTACCAAATGCATAAATCTGGATTGATCTGTTCTGAAATGTCCTAAACAAATCAAGATGGATTGCGTTCCTTAAATGAACTGGTTCTGCTAATGTTCCTCGTTTTACAAAGCTATCTCTTTTTACTAGAATTGGTACTTGTTCTTTTGGGATAGCAGAATGGGAAATTGGATCGATCCTAGAATCCTGAGATCGGGCGTACAGATAGGGAAGATCAAAATCATCACCATTGTAGGTGAGAACTATCGGATAGGAGCTTATTACCTCGAACGTCTTTTCTATCAATTCCTTTTCGGTAAGACACAGTTCAGCTTCGGCCATATTCACCTTCTCAACTTCAGCTGAATTTCTCTTGCCCAAAACAAGAATCTTCTTGAAATCATCAGTGCCAACTAGTCCCACGGCGATTATTCTTCTTTCATGTTCTCGAGGCGTAGGCATTTGCCCTTCTTCCGATTCTACTTCGATATCAAGAGCAACTCTTTTGAGTTCCGGCACAGGTTGGTTCAGTAGATTTGCCCAACTGATAACATGATCTTGATAGCCATTACTTGAAATGTGTCCGTACCTATTACCATTTTCACTACTGTTATTACTACTATTATTATTCAAAGTAAGATGCTTTAATGCCTCCTTAACTGTTCCAGAAATTCCGTAATCCTCATTGACTATGGATTCACCATTTCGTTTATAGTATGAGCCTGGGATTAGGCCAGAATCATAAAGATAATTTTCATGATATTTAATGTCTGCTTCCCATGATCGAACTCTTTCTCTTACGCTACTATCCGTTCCACCAATTGAAAGCGGATCTGGAGCTACGATTTTTACGACTTCAATAATCTGATCGTTAATTAAATCTCGCTTCGTTGTTAGTTGGAGTGATAACTTCTTATCCTCATTGCAGATAGCCTCGGCTATGCCTTTATACTCCATCTTCGTATAGCAGTAAGGCTTATGATTGGTTCTATCTCTCCAAGTTACAAGACTATTCTCCTGCGGGTCATAAAATAAGAGATAAACTGTCTGTTCATCACCTACATACACAGATGATAGGAGGAGCCCGACCCGACCCTCCTGAAGTTCGGGCAAATTATAGAACCTTTTCCTTTTTTCAAATGATGGTATGAGCGGCGGCGTGTTTTCCAATATATCTCAATCATTAACGATGGATATAAAATATTCAGTATTTGAGATCATGAAATTAGCCAGTTAGGGAAAATCTGTTATCAATTTTTGTCCATCATGTCGGCAATTAATTGAGACTTGTTTTGATATATATTCTAGAATCTATGTATACATACACAAAAAATCATGACCTTGAACGATTTTCTCTTGCCTGTCGAGAATGTAAAGTTTTATGGCAAATGTCCTGTCGAATACTCTGGAAAGAAGTACAAATTATTATTGACCGACCGAAGGATCATTCTATTTGCTAAACGAGGCCATATCCATAAGTCAAATGATATAGTCAGCGAGAGGCTGGACAGACTGCATGGGTTGGAATACTCAGAAAAAGGATTTCTACTTAGAAAGGCCAAAATCTGCATACAGGGAACAGAGAAGCTAGAAATTCACGGACCAGTGGCTGAACTAAAAATATTATTTAGTAGTGCTCAAAAATTAGTGAACCTGCATTAAAAAAATGGTGTGCAATTAACCTAGTGTTATAAACAAATAGTCTGATTTGTGCTTACGGAAGAATAATGATGCTCTGATTCGGTAAGCTAATGGCTAAAGGTCTATTGGGTTAAGGAGACCTCAATATACACGTCGTCAGGTATTTTTAAACGCATCAACTGCCTAATTGCTCTGTCGTCTGCTCCCAAATCAATTACACGTCTATGGATTCTCAATTCGTACTTATCATACGTGTTCGTACCTTGTCCACAAGGTGATTTTCTTGTTACCACCTTCATCTTCTTTGTAGGTAACGGATGTGGTCCCTTTAGCCTTATTCCGTTTTTCTCCCCCAGGCCCTTAATTTCAGAGCAAACAGTTTCTAAGGTAGAGAGATTGGTACTGGTTAGTTTTATTCTTGCTTCTTGAGGCAACTAAATCACTCATTTCTTGCTAGGATCATACTTTTCTATAATCCCTTTAACCACACCTGCTGCAATTGTAGTTCCCATATCCCTGAGTGCAAATCTTCCGATTTCCGGGAACTCTTTGAAGGTCTCAATCGCAAGTGGTCGGGTAGGTTTTATTCTAACAATCGCAGCATCGCCAGTTTTTAAGAATTTTGGCTTCTCTTCTACTATTCCCCCTGTCTTCGCGTCTATTTTTGCTACAAACTCCGAAAGCGTAGCTGCTACTTGTGCGGTGTGAGCATGTAGAACTGGTGTGTATCCTGGAGCCATCGCTGTCGGGTGATGAATCACAATTATTTGTGCCTCAAATTCTTTAGCTACAGAGGGTGGTTTATCAGTTGATCCTAGTATATCTCCGCGCTTTATTGATTTCCTATCAACCCCCCGTAGGTTGAAACCAATGTTATCGCCTGCTTCAGCTGAATCCATTTGAGTATGATGAGTCTCTATCGACTTGACCTCACCAGTCACTCCAGATGGCATCACTATTACTTTGTCGTTAGCCCGAACAACTCCTGTTTCAACTCGGCCCACGGGTACTGTTCCAACGCCAGTGATAGTATACACGTCTTGGATTGGAATTCTGAGAGGCTTCCCGATTGGTTTCTCTGGAGCCTCAAACATATCAAGAGATTCTGCAAGTGTGGGTCCTTTGTACCATGGGGTATTTTCAGAAAGTTTAGCCAAATTATCTCCTTTCCAAGCAGAAACTGGAATAAACTGAACTTTACTCGTATTATATCCGACTAGCTTCAGCATTTTTTCTACCAGGTCTTTCACTTCCTTAAATCTCTGTTCCGAATAAGCGACATCATCCATCTTGTTTAAAGCTACGACTATTTGGCTCACGCCTAAGGTACGGGACAAAAATGCATGTTCTCGGGCTTGGCCTCCGGGGTCGGTGGCAGCTTCGGTCTCGCCTGGTTTCACAGAGACTACAAGAACAGCAGCATCAGCTTCAGACGCTCCAGTAATCATGTTCTTGATAAAATCTCTATGGCCTGGTGCATCAATAAGCGTGTAAAAGAACTTTTGAGTCTCGAATTTCTGGAAGGCAAGGTCTATGGTTACTCCTCTATCCCTCTCTTCCTTAATGCTATCCAAGACCCAAGCATATTTGAAGGTGTCACCCTTTCCCGTCGCTTCTGATTCCTTCGCGTATGCATCAATAGTCCGCTGATCAATAACTTTCAAGTCCACCATTAAATGACCAACAGTAGTCGATTTACCATTATCGACATGACCTACAACAACTAGGTTCATGTGGGGTTTCTTGCTTGCGCTCATAACGGTAGAACACTATTAGGGCTTTATTTGTATTTCGTTGATCGTTAGAAAAGTTATGTTGGTCGTGGGTTGCTTGCATCGGTTCTGTTAAAGTCGTCCTCAATCCGCACAATGTCGTCTTCATCAAAGTGACCATAAGAAATCTCCAACACAATGCAGCCTTTTGCCAAAGCTTTGATTCGGTGATGACTTTTTGGTCCAATAGAAACATCATCTCCCTCCTTTACACTAAAGGTCTTTCCATCAACCTCAACTTCTGCAGTTCCGTTTATTATCCTCCAGAATTCATTTCGGTGTGTATGGTATTGAAGACTAAGCCGGTGATTCGGTGTGATATAGATCAATTTTACCGTGCTTACCTTATTTTCGTGAAATTTTTCAAACCTGCCCCATGGTCTATCCTCCGTATATATCTTCATAATAATGCAAAGGGAGATCGTCTTTAAAAGTGGTTAACTCCTATGATAGTAATACTTTAATTAAAGGAATTTTCACCCTAACGCAAAATATTAGAGATTATCAGATTGTACAAGACCACAACATCCATTATGTGACGGAATAGTTAGGGGATCTAAACTAACCTATCACATTGAGTTTTGTATGTGTCTGCGTCACGCTCATAACTATCAATGACGAGACGTATCAAATCGGTATTGAATTCCACAATAGCCACGGTTGGAAATGAGTAATTGCAACAGACTCTAATTTAGGCAAAAATGCGAATCAAATCTTCCAGATATCTAAGTTCTTTCGGATATTAAGCAATCTCCATTTTCCGAATATTGGTTTATTGGCCCGACATTATTGAGAAAGTTCTTCAATATTTTCGAGGCATTGCATCACGAGTTCACGGCTACGATGCATAACCCACGACGCAAATTTGTCTGGGGTGAAAATGTATTGCTGTTGAAAACTGGGGGAAATAAATCCACCGTATATTATTACCTGCACGATGATGAAATCCTTACAGACCGTCGCGACTTCTTCCTCAGCTGATTGCTCAGATTCTTCTATAGTTTTTCTGTACAATAGAATCGGATGGCGTAGCCTTCCGGCAAGTAGCGAGGTCTTTGCAAGTTTATCTCGAAGTCTCTCTACGAGCCATTGATCTAAGGTAACTTGCCCGGTATCAAGAGCAATCTGCTTATTATTAATCAATGGCATCCGTTTTCCAACTTTGAATATTTAATTTACCACGGTTACAATTCTTGATGGAAAGCTAAAATTGTGTTTAATGGTCCTGCTTAGCGGTTTGATTTCTATATGGAGATCAGGATTTGCCGGCCATCTAGATCGATAGCTTTATAGCTAACACCATCTAAGGCCTCCTTTGAGAATACAATCTCGTTGACTCTTACCAAGAATTTTAGTTCATCTTTTAGTTGAGAAAGGTCCTCCATTTCTGACTCGTCAAGGTTTGCTACATGAGCAATGGGTAAAATGTCAGTAGGGTTGCGCCCATGCTCTTTTCTCAGTTGCTGCAAGTTCCTAGCCAAATCTCTAAGAAAACCCATCCTTATCAGTTGATTCGATCGGGAAGTCGAAATGAAGACTACTAGACCATCAAGTTCAACACTAGAGTAGCCCTCTAAAGGGAAATACTCCATTACAAGGTCATTGTTCCCCAGCTCGATTTTCTCGTCTAAGACATTAACGGTTATCTTGCCTTCTGTTTCCAAGGACCGAAGAGCCTTGATTTTATCGATCTCCTTAAATTCTCGCATTAGAAGGGTTATCTTGCCCTTAACTCTTGGAGCAACGCTTTTCGTGGAAATATTCATCTCCACATTGATAGGAGCACCCTTAGCGATTAATGAATTCAGTCTCGAAGTTTCAGACTTGAAGGACGGAATTTCAACTAGTCTACAGTTCTGGGCATTTACTTGATTTTTTAGGATCCCCATCAGATCAGGGTTATCAAGAAGATGAATTTCGGTTGAGAATACTAGAACTTCATTGACGGGCCATCTGCGTTTTAGTTTGGCCTTCATTCTAGCTGCGTTCGAAAGGGAAATAATGTTCTTTAGTAAATCAAATCCTGATTCCACAGTACTGACCACATACTTAATGTGATGGATTGGCCATTTCTCAAACATTACACTTTCCTTTTCCTTAAAGCACATCTGGTATAGGTACTCTGTTACAAAAGGAGAAATTGGATGAAGCATGATATCAAGGTTCTTTAGCACATAATGGAGTACAGAGTATACAGATAGCCGTCTTTCCCATGATTCTTGACTGTCGTCCCATAAATCATTTCGGACAATAGGAATGTAGGTTTGACTAAGAAGGTTGATTATGAATTCCTCAAGCAACTTTGCTGCTTCATGAAATCTACATTCATCAAAAGCTGCTGCAAAACCTGAGATTAAAGCTTGAAATTTGGACAGTATCCATATTTCAGGAATTGATAGAAGATTTCTACTTATTATCCAATCAAGACTATGAATTTGTGGATCGTATTTGTCATACTTACTGTTCTGGCTAAAATATATGTGTAGATAGTAGAGTGTGCTAATGATTTGATGGGGCCTGCTCAACATTTCTTTTGCGTCGAAATTCAGTGACTCGACAGGCGAAGACTTCCACAAGAAGTAGTATCTAATTATGTCCGCTGGATTACTGCTTAGGAACTCTATAGAGTCGATTACGTTGCCTAAACTCTTGCTCATCTTATTACCCTTTTCATCTAACACATGACCTTGAAAGAGGAATGATTGGTAAGGAGATATGGGTGATCCTGACAGGATAATATTCTCTAGCAGCATAGTGTAGGCCCATCCTCTGGTCTGATCAATTCCTTCAGTAAGGAACGAAGATGGGACAAGTTGATGATATTCAGAATCAGTCAATGAAGCATATGGAGCAGCTCCACTATTGTGCCAGGTATCCAGAACAAATTGCTCTCTTTGCATTATCGACCCACATGAGTCACATTTAAGATTTATTCTGTCCAACTGGGGCCTATGCAATGGAAATTGTTTCCCGTCTGGCAAACTAATTGCCCTTTCTATGATCTGCTTCCGTGAGTACAAAAGATCCTTCCTTTTACAATTAACACAGGACCATATGGGAAGAGGGGTTCCCCACAATCGTTCTCTTGTAATGCACCATGGCACCTTTTCCTTAATAATCTCAATAAACCTATTTTTGGGAGCGTTAAAAAAATATCTAACACTCTGAGCAGCTTCTAGGGGTTTTGAGCCCAACATTTCCGTCATATAGAAATACTCTCGTCTTGACAACCATACCAATTTATGATGAGAACGCCAACAAGTTGGGTATTGATGCTTAATTCGTCCTGCTTTGATGTAATTCCAGGTGGTTTTTAATTTCTGAATCACAAGAGCATCAGCATCTCTAACAAATAGCTGACTGAATACACCTGCATCCTCTGTAAATACAACCCTATCGTCAATGGGAACAAATATGGGAATGCCACGCTTGGTAGCAATTTGAAAGTCCATTTCTCCATTGGCTGGAGACAGATGGACTATCCCGCTCCCAGTTTTAGTATCAACAAAGCTTTCAGCGACAACTAGATGTATCTTTCCTGTTTTTTCTAACGTTTCTAGCCCAGGTATCATCGTAAGGAGAGGATGTGTGTATCTTTGCCCTTCAAGTTCTTTTCCCGATACAATTTTCATTATTTTAAATTCCCGAATATCCAAATAGTCAAATAGCTCTTCTAGTCTTTCTCTCGCCAAGACCCAGATCTCCTGACCTGTATTGACATACGCATATTTTGCTTCAGGATTCACGGCAACTAATTCATCGGTAACAAGCGTAAAAGGCATTGTTGTCCATACTACTAAAAATACATTCTGGTCTTTCAACTGGACCTTGTAATATAGAGATGGATCTTCCACATTTTGATAACCCTGGTTAACTTCTGCATTGCTAAGTGAAGTCTGACACGATGGACAGTAGGGCACAACGCGAAAACCTTCCTTCAGTATGCCTTGCTCCCACGCCCTTTGGAGATATCTCCATTCTCTTTCGATGTATTCATCTTTGTAGGTCCAGTAGGCTTGTGAATAGTCGAAAGACATCCCAAGTAATTCGTCGGATTGGATCCACTTGGCATTATATCTGTGAATAAGATCTATGCATGCCTGCACTAACCTCTCTGCCCCCACTTTACGTATGTTTTCAATCTTGCTACCGGTAAGACCTAGTTCTTTTTCTGCTTGTAGCTCCACTGGCAATCCTTGAGTATCCCATCCAGCCCGGAATACCACTTTGTTCTTCTGAAGTGTCTTAATCCTGAACCATGCATCCTTTATAATACGTCCCCGTAAATGTCCTAGATGAGGGTCTCCATTCATAGTGGGTGGTCCTTCAACAAAACCCAAAAGCGGATATTTACTGACTTCTGATTCTTTTTGGATAAGTTGTTGTAGATTTACTTTTTCCCAATGTTCTCGTACCAATTTTTCTATTGCTTTAGCGTCGAAAGTAGGAAGCAAATCCAATTCTATGGAAGCAATCTTTCTTTAACCCTCTTTATATTTTTGGCATGGCCTTCAATAGAAACATAATAATGTCTCACTATAATATGTTACCAAAGTTGTCTATTCTAAATAAAATACCACCAATGAGCGAACCTCTGGGACATATCAACGTGGTTGTTGAAATTCCTAAGGATAGCAGGATCAAGTACGAGGTAGATCACGACACAGGAATTTTGTTTGTAGATAGAAAACTATACACCTCCATGGTATATCCATTTAACTATGGGTTTTTGCCGGGATCCTTGGAGGAAGATGGAGACCCTGTAGATGTGTTGTTGATCGGTGACGAAAGCCTCTTTCCATTGTCAGTTGTCCGTGCTACCCCTCTAGGAGTTTTGTTAACTGAAGACGAGGAAGGAAAGGATTCCAAGATAATTGCTGTGCCTAGCCCGAAAGTAGACCCAGTCTATTCAAACGTAAATCAATTATCGGATATTCCAACTAGTGTATTGGATAAGATTAGACATTTTTTCGAACACTACAAAGAATTAGAACCAGGAAAGTTTGTAAGAGTAGTTGGTTATGCCAATGATCAAGTTGCCAGACAAAAAATAAAGGAGGCGACTGACAGATATTCAGCCGGGAACCGTTAGAGTGCTTTGAATTGGTCACTCCACTTAACGTAGGCCTTGAGCATTTCTGCACTTACACTAGGTTTTCGAACCTTGAAGATTTCCTTGAAATCGGTTACACTTATAGACCTAGGGCTTGATTTAGTATCCATAGCCATACCACTTTCAAATAATTCGTTAACAACTCTGAGCTGAGCAGCCTGACAAATGTCCTTTATGTCGCTAGCACTATAACCCTCACAAAGCTTAGCCAAATCATCTGGTTTTAACGATCTTTCGCGATTTAGAGGACGAGTATATTGACGAAACAGGTCTACTCGAGACGGAAGAGAAGGAAGTGACACATTGATGCGCTTCTGGAACCTTCGAAGAAATCCTGACTCCAACGTCCAAGGCTTGTTTGTTGCACCAATCACGTACAACTGAGATGCTTTCGTCTTGACATTTATTCCATCCATTTCTGTAAGGAATTGGTTCTTCACCCGTACTTCTCCACCAATCTCACTCGATCTAGTTCCAAGTAATGAATCAATCTCATCAATAAACAAAAGAACGGGAACACCTTCATTCTCATGGAGCCGCCTTGCCAGCATGAATAATTTAGATACGTTTTTCTCTGCTTCTCCCAACCATTTGCTCATCATGCTTGCTGCATCCACATTCAAGAAATATCCGTCAATTTCAGCAGCAGCTGCGGCCGCTAGCAAGGTTTTGCCGCAGCCTGGTGGGCCAAATAAGAGTATTCCACGAGGCCACCCTAGTGGAAACAAGTCAGAACGTTTGGTAGGATAGACAATCGACTCACGAATTGCTCGTTTTGCGTCGTCCAGACCGATTACCTCCTCCCACTTTACATGTGGCTTTTCTTTCAGCACAAGCTCGTCGAAATTCGGCTCTGAAGATGTAGATGACTCTGAACCGCCGCTTTGACGGGGAAAGTTCATAGATGACATCTTCGATTTTCTATCATTTCGCAATTCGTTAGAATCTTGACCCACAGAATCTTTTGTTACTGAGGTAATGGTTCTACCTGGCGTCTTCGAAGTCAGTTCTGTCGAAAGCTGGAGTGTGCGTATTCGGTTTTGATAAGCAGTTGCTCGCTCTCTATATACTCTATTTAACCTATACTCTGGATATATTTGGACTAATTTCACCAACGCGTCTATGGCTCTTTGATAGGATTGGATAGCCATCCCTCTCGAACCCTGCGAGTCAAAGCTAATTGCTTCAGCAGCAAATTTGCTCGCAGTATTTTCCAGTTCCTGTGGAGCAAGACTCATAATAACTATAATCGTTTGGAATTAGTGTGCCACTTTGAATTATTTAGGTGTAAATTGATATTGTGTAATAAACTAAATTATTTGAACCTGCTTCCAATTTCTTAGGCAGCGTTGTGACACCTAATGCGTACAGACCTTTTCTTGCATTAGTACCGTTGGCCTTGATGGATAAGATCGAAAATAAGTTTGCCAGATGCCCGTAGGAAGATGCAACTTGTCTCTTCATACCCTAAAGATATCGCCTCGGAAAGGAGTATAATGAAGCAGCGCAGCTTACGAATTTGCGAATTGGTTGCGAAATTTCTTTAAGATTAAACGGAAACAGCTCATGGATATTGCCAGCCGCCAATTCTAGTTGTCCATTCGACACCTTCGAATAGCAAGATGTGATGACGTGTCAAATTGTAAAATCGTAAGGAGATGAAATATTAACAAAAATTACCGTTGCAAATTAAGTCAGCTTTGTAACAGAATTAATTCTAATTTCTGATCACATCACAGCAGATTTTATTGATAATAATCTTCCACTTGCAATCCTTCCGCCTCATAAATATCCAATGGAATATTTTTTCTAGATTGATACTAGATTATTCATAACACTTTATAGCAAGATCGTATTGTAGTATTTACTGATTGCTGATCGGGAATCTCTTTCTGCCCACTCTCGCATCCCAGAACGTATGCTTGAAAAGATGTGCGTGCATTATGAATTTCCTTTCTTCTTGACACATCATTTTGTTTGTGCATATAAGGTCTTTCATAGATTCCAAGGTCCAAAAAATTTGGGCATTTGCGAGAGGCTCCCATAGTTCTGCTATTTTATTATCGAGTCTAGAATATTAATTATCATGGGACCGTCCATGTCTAATCTCAATTGTCTTTTTTTAATTCGTAAATAATGATAGTTTTAGAAAGAAATGAGAAGAATGGGCCGAAAGGGAGTTGAACCCTCGACCTTTCGATTATCAGTCGAACGCTCCACCAAGCTGAGCTATCGGCCCATTATTGTGCTATTGATGTTCAAATCCTGTGTTATTTATTCGTGTGGGTTCCCTCAGAAAACAAATTGGACAGTTTTTTTTCAACACTGATGTAAATGCATTTAAGTGTATGCTCAGTGATATTTTCTATTAGCTCATGTCTGAGGACATCCACAAAGTGGCCATTGCAACAAAAATGAACAGCAAGGAAGCGCAGGAGACCGCTCAAGTTATCGTCAAGATCTTAGGTGCGGCCAATATCAGCTCATATTCAATCCTACCATTATCTATTCAGGGATCAATTCCAGCATCATATTCAGACTTAGAAAAAGCTAATATAGATATCGCGATTGCTATCGGCGGTGACGGGACAACTCTAAGGGCATGCAGAGGAGTACCACCCAACACGCCGATACTACCCATGAATATTGGAGGAAATAGAGGCATTCTGTCTGAGATAGGTGCAGACATGATAGAAAAATCTATATACGACACGCTCAGCGGCGATTATCTTCTGGAACGACGACTCAGAATTTTTGCAACCGCTGATGGAATACAAACTTTTCCTGCACTGAACGAGATCTTATGTACAAGATCGAGTGATATGAGAACCCCATACTTCTCCATAAATACTCTGGGAGATGAAATTAAGCAAAGAATGGATGGTGTTGCGGTGTCAACTCCTACCGGTTCTACCGGTCATTGTTATTCTCTAGGTGGTCCATTACTTCAAGAGAATCTAGAATCTCTAATAATTGTTCCAGTAGGATCAATTAATCGAATGCCAAGTATTGTTGTTCCTGTTGAAAATATCGTTGTCGAAAGCAACTATGACACCAACTTGATTATAGATGGACAAGAAATTTATCCGATTCATTCACACCAGAATATTTTGATTTCGCGATATCCAATAGATGTAACCTTTGTACGATTCAAAAAGAGAGGTTTAAAACAATTGGTAAAGTTAGGATTTTGAATTAGAACGATAGCAAATTATTTCTCCAATAGTTTCTGGCAGTATTGGCTTCTATGCTAATAATACTTCGCAATGGATCGAGTGCCGAATCACTCTAATTTTGTATGGCCTTCGCCTCAGTCCAGTCACAAATATTTCCAGGTAATGATAGCTCTAGACAACCTGATAAACCAAGCCAAAAAGAAATTCAGATACATGCATGTTTGGTGTGCGTGTGAGCACGATTTAGCGTTTGAGGAGTGAAGAAGCGGAATAAGTAGTACTATTTTTGAAGTAAGTCCCTTAGCCACATGAGTAGATCAAAGGGGCTGGATGCAATGTGATCTGCGTGTTCAAAATCATGTGCTTCCTTTAGTTCACTATTGGTCATTAAGCATAAGATGAGGCGAGCGGTAAGTTTGTTCCGAAGCACATGAGCCGCTGAATACAGAAAGCGGATTGAACTCTCTACAGATGAGCAAATACACAAAATGATAACTCCGGTTTTGTTTCCCCATATTTTAGTTGCGTAGCGCTGAAAATCGATATCGAAGAATGGATCAAGTGCCCCTTCGACATTGCCAATATATCGTGTATCACAGTTCTCAAAGCGAAGTGACAAATCGATAATCTTTGAATGTATAATTGCATCTTCAGATCCACAGACAACTAGGGCAGAAATTTCAGATCTCTTTTCGCCATTGTAAATACTGTACTTGATGAAATCCAAGATCGCTATCACGACGCTTTGACAGATTATTCGTTCTACCCTGTTCAGTTTCCCTCTGCTATAAAGCTCACTAATAGTATTAACTGTCGGCAGGAAGACATCTGTGAGGAGCTTCAGTCTATCTGCTCCTGAGTTTAATGCATTCATGATCAATTTCGATGACAACTCATCACTACCTATTAAAATCGCATTCATAAATCTCTGCTGCAGATCGTTATAGTTGATAAAAGATCCAGGATAATTCAACCCGGATTCAAGAAACCACACATTGACTGTCCCGATTTTCTTCTTTCTGATCAATCCGATTGAATACAATAGATTCAAATACTTTGTAATCGTCATTCGATTGATACCAGTTTTATTCGCCAATTCGACACCAGACATACCTGTCATTTGATTTTCAAGAAGACCGAAGATTTTCCTTTTAACCTCCTCAAGCGTATATCTTCTATACACGATAAGTTAGCAACAAGCGGATGATAAATCTGTTCTGAGCTAGACTGGAACAGGAAATGGTTGCATTTGAGTGAATTTGCTTGAATTAGCCTACTGACAGAATATTACAGAACTCGATTCAGATACATATTCTTGGTTGTCCATAGTCGTGCAGCTTCATGCTATCTTCCTCAATATAATGATCTCCCGAAGTTTATTCTATCTCCGTTGGTAGACAACTAGTAGTCAACAGTTTGCAAATCAAGGCGCAAGGTGATATTATGGAACCTGTCTATCTAACTGTTCGACATCAAATTTTTTCTTTGAAGAATAAAATGATGCGACGTACACCTCCAACTGGTTCCAGACAATCTATCCAATACTAATGATCAGTACTTGATCGATGCAAGATACATTTTAGTTCCTATACTCTCTTTTCCAGGACGAAAAAATAGTGAAATAACAATCAGTGGCGAAGATACCACATGATTTCCTGAAAAGTCTGTTAGATAGCTTCGGCTAGCTTGTCGATAAAATAATTTAAGACCAAAAAACATAAATCTAGAGTAATAATGGCATGCGTTGGTAATGGTCAAGAAAAAAGTTGTTCTAGCATATTCAGGTGGTCTAGATACATCGGTATGCATAAGATATTTGCAGAAAATTCATGATGCTATTGTGACGACTGTAACAGTGGATTGTGGACAGGATGAAGACTTTAATGAAATCGAAAATAGGGCTCTTGCGATTGGAGCAGCTCGGCATATTCATATTGATTCAAGGGAAGAATTCGCAAACGATTATGTTAGCAGATCCCTTAAGGCGAATGCGCTCTACCAGGGGAAGTATCCACTGGCAACTGCTTTAGCTCGTCCACTAATAGCATCGAAATTGGTCGACGTGGCAGCCACCGAAGCTACAAACTTCGTCGCACACGGATGTACTGGTAAAGGGAACGATCAGGTTAGATTTGACATAACTATAAAATCACTTAATCCAGACCTCAATATACTTGCTCCTATCAGAGACATGAATTTGACTCGTGATGAAGAGCTCAGATTTGCCATGGAAGAAAACATCCCTATCCCCTTGGAGGCTAAAAATTATAGTATTGATGTTAACTTATGGGGGAGGGCCATTGAAGGTGGAGAATTGGAGGATGCAAGCGTAGAGCCCCCTGAGAGTATATTCCACTTTGTCAAGAACCGTTCCAATGAAGCAAGATACATAGAGATCGAGTTTCGATCAGGCATACCTATGGCTTTGGATGGTCATAGTTTGAATCTTCTGGATTTGATTGAAGAGATGAACAAGATAGCTGGCTCTCATGGGGTAGGTATTGTGGACTTGGTTGAGAATCGGATTGTAGGTATCAAGTCTCGCGAGGTGTACGAAGCACCTGCCGCTATTTCACTCATTGAATGTCACAAGGATCTGGAAAATTTAGTACTTACCGATCATGAGATCAATTTTAAAGGGATAATAGAAGAAAAATGGAGCTGGCTGGTTTACTCAGGCCTCTGGCTTGAACCTTTGAGAAAGGATTTGGATGAGTTCATCAATAGGGTCCAATCAAGGGTAAATGGAAAGGTGAGACTGAGACTTCAAAATGGTTCTTGCCGAGTCGTTGGAAGGAGTTCAAAAAATGCTATTTACGACCCAGATACAGCTACCTATTCAAAGAGATCAGTCTTCGATCAAAGGCTTGCGAAGGGATTCATAGAATTATGGGGAAAGCAATCAGTCGTTTCTAACAAGATTATATCAAAATTTGAGCCATCAGGAGAAGATTGAGGCGATGATAAATGTCGCCCAGATGTGCTGAATGATATGGTCTGCCGAATTTGAGCACAAATTCTTGCCATGCCAATCGTTAGACTCTAACTGTATCTAAAATTCAACAAAAATGTCACAGCAAACACGAGTGAACATGCCGCTCATGATTAACCCTGGTAATTCCAACACACAGAGTCTAGCAACGAAAAAGATCCATGTATATATGATGATGACGAGAATGGAGATGGTTATAGCTTGGATAATCAGACATGTTCCCGTTGGAGTCTACATTGCAGCAGATAGTTGATTCGACAATAGGACCAGACAAGGCATTGCTTTGTGATTGGAATAAGAATCAATAAGCTAATGGGTGTCAGTTGAACAAGCATATGACAAGATCAAGACATAAAAATTCATAAAACGATTAAAAAGATCATACTGATGAAAATAGTATATGAAGGTAGGTGTTATCGGAGCATCAGGTTACGTAGGAGGAGAGCTTTTGCGGCTGCTATCTACTCACCCAAAAGTTGAGGTGAACATGATAACCTCCAGACAAAAAGCTGGCGAGCTTGTTCATCGTGTTCATCCAAGTCTAAAGGGGTTCATAGATCTGACTTTCTCGAGCCTAGATACAGAAAAGTTATCAGATAAATGTGATCTCGTCTTTACTGCGCTTCCTCATGGCAAATCAAGTAGTATCGTAAAGGATCTCTATGATCGCGGAATGAGAATTATTGACCTTTCAGCGGATTTTCGTCTAAAGGATCCTAAGGATTACGTCAAATGGTATGGATGGGAACATCCATTCCCCGAGATGCTATCTTTGTCAGCGTATGGAGTCCCAGAATTCAATAGGGAAAAGATAAAGGGATCACGCCTAGTTTCTTGCCCAGGATGCATGGCAGTTACGTCACTGCTCTCGATAAGACCCTTAATTGAAAAAGATCTAATTGACACTGACCACATCGTTGTAGATAGCAAGATTGGCTCATCAGGAGCCGGCGCAAGTGAAAACGCAGGTACACATCACGCTATGCGTTATGGAGTAATTAGGCCATATAAACCAGCCAAACACAGACATACAGCAGAGATAGAGCAGGAATTACAAACAGTTACAAGGAGCCACGTCAAGGTCAGTATGACTCCTCACGCTGTTAACATTGTACGAGGTATACTAACCACTAACCACGTTTTTATGAAAAAAGATGTCACAGAATTGGAGCTCTGGAAAATTTATCGTGCATCCTATAGTGCCGAGCACTTCATACGTCTAATACGAGATAAAAAGGGACTGTACAAATTCCCCGATCCCAAGTTTCTTATCGGCTCAAACTTCTGCGATATCGGTTTTGACATTGATGAGGACAATAAGAGAATAGTTGCATTATCAGCATCCGATAATTTGATGAAGGGCGCTGCTGGGTCTGCGATTCAAAATATGAATGTGATGTTCGGGTTCAATGAAGTAGAGGGACTGAAATTCACGCCAATTACTCCGGTATGATAGTAGTCAAAATTGGTGGTAGTATAGTATCTGATAGTTTGCATGCTTCTATTTTTGATGACATGGTAGCGTTGTTGTTGCGCAACGAAAAGATAGTTATTGTACACGGGGGAGGAAAACAGGTTACTAGTGTTGCTACTAAATTAGGCGTGAAGCAACGATTTATAGTGTCGCCAGGAGGAATCAAAAGTAGATACACTGATCGGGACACCGCGGAAGCATACACAATGGTCATGTCAGGCCAAGTGAACAAATCGATCGTGACAAGGTTGCTAAAAGAGGGGATAAATGCAGTTGGCATTGCTGGGGTAGATGGTGGCCTTCTAAGGGCCGAACGTAAGAAGAAATTGTTGATCATCAACGACAAGGGAAGAAAAATGTCTATTGATGGAGGTTATACAGGAAAAATTAACCACGTAAACAATTCGCTTATTGAGGTCCTACTTGACAAAGACTTTGTTCCCGTAATCTCACCAATCGCATTAGGAGAAGAATTTGAATATCTTAATGTTGACGGGGACAGAGCAGCCGCACAGCTAGCGGGGAGTATGCGAGCAGACAAGGTTATATTCCTCACCGATGTAACAGGCCTATTAATTGACGGGAGACTGATTGAAAATCTGACTCTAGGTGAGGCGAAAAGGATGCTCCCCAAGATCGGTTTTGGAATGGAAAAGAAAATTTTAGCATGCACTGAAGCTTTGGAGCTAGGCGTTGGGGAGGCCATAGTTGGCAGCGGATCAAGAGAAAATCCTATATCCAAATTATTAGCTCATCAAAATTGCACGGTGATAACGGCACATGAATAGTGAGGATGACTTCCTAGGGCACCTCTACCAACGATTTCCTATTGTCATCGACCGCGGAAAAGGTGCCAAAGTATGGGATGATGCAGGAAAAGAGTATATTGATTGTATGGCGGGCTATGGGGTAGCATTGGTGGGACATTGTAACGATAGAGTCGTCGAAGCTATCAAAGACCAAATAGAAAAACTGATGGTCTGCCACATGTCGACCTATAATACTGCCAGATCAACTATGCTCAAGAAACTATCTAAGGTAGTCCCATCTGGCCTTGACAAGATATTTTTCTCAAATTCAGGCGCAGAAGCGGTTGAAACAGCACTCAAGTTCTCACGAAAGTATAGTGGAAAGCCGGGAGTAATTTCGATGAATGGAGGCTATCATGGAAAAACTTTT
>JAATVS010000633.1 GCA_014523695.1 Nitrososphaerales archaeon TH5895 | reverse complement strand
TCAAGCTCGAAGGGATCATTGCAAAGAATAGACATAGCAAGTATTTGCAAGGAGCAAGAAGTATTGACTGGTTAAAGATCAAGAATATCCAGACTCAGGACTGTGTGGTGATTGGATACACGAGAGGGGAAGGTAATAGAAAGGGCTATTTTGGATCCTTGCTGCTAGCTGCATTCGATAGAGAACTTGTCTTCGTTGGACACTCTGGAAGTGGGTTTGACTTCCCACAAATTGTTCAGATTTTCAACGAATTACAAGAAATAAAGACTGATGAAATTCCTGTTAGTTACATACCATATACTAATAGGGATCCAGTATGGGTACGGCCGGAACTAGTAGTCGAAGTTAAGTTTGATGGATGGACAAAGGACAAGATTATGAGAGCTCCCATATTTTTAAGGATTAGAGATGACAAGAAGCCTCAAGAATGCACACTTGAAAAAACTGTGTATGTGGACCAGCTCTCGAATGTAAAACAGCAAAATTCCAAAGAGCTGGCTATCCCATCATCAGCGTCATCTTTGGAGCCGGCTTCCGCGCGACCACCGTCAGAGTCGTTATTTCCTGATACCTCAAATACAGCAAGACCCAAAAGAATAGAGAACACCTTTTCTAACCTAGACAAGGTATTTTGGCCGAAAAGTCGATTTCGCCCTGAGATAACTAAAGGAGACTTGATAAGATATTATGACAAAATAAGTGACTACCTGCTCCCGTTTCTTAAAGACAGACCATTATCCTTAAGCAGATATCCTGACGGAATTATGGGTAAACACTTTTATCAAAAAAATTGGGATATGGAAAAACCTGAATTTGTAGATTCAGTGAAGCTTTATTCCGAATCTTCAAGGAGAATGACTAACTATTTGATCTGTAATAACAAGGAAACACTACTCTGGTTAGCAAATCTTGGCTGTATAGAAATACATCCATGGTATAGTAGAGTTGTTGATTATGAAGTCTATTTAAAGGATTCTACTGCACTGGATGAAGAAAACTGTGGCCTCAATCATCCAGATTTCATTGTCTTTGATTTAGATCCATATATTTACTCTGGATTAGAAACGAGTGCTTCCCAGGAACCGGAGTACAACCGTAAAGCGTTCATGAAAACGGTCGAAGTGGCTCAGCTCCTAAAATGTGAAATTTTTGATAAACTGAATATCAAATCTTACATCAAAACCTCAGGTAAAACGGGAATTCACATTTTTGTACCCGTTTCTGCGGATTACAAATATGATCAAGCAAAAAAATTCGCTGAAATCATCGGAAGAACGTTGGTTAGCGAACACTCTGAGAAGATTACAATGGATTGGAATACATCCAAAAGGCGAGGTAAAATTTTCTTTGATCATAATCAAAATGCGAAAGGAAAGACACTTGCATCCGTCTTTTCGGCGAGGCCTACCGAACGCGCCACCATTTCTATGCCACTTAAGTGGGATGTACTAGATCAAATTCTACCGACAGATTTTACAATATTAAATGTTCCAGATAAAATATCTGAGAAGAGAGATATTAGAAATTCCCTGTCGTCCTGGTCTAATATCCTTGAAGGAAGACAGGACTTGGCTAAAATGTTAGAAACCATTTAGACGAGTAGCACCTTAATTTAAATTGCCAGAGGAGGAACCCTTGCATTCATGCAAATTTTGTAATATACAGTACAATTTTTAGTTCCGAATTACAAATACCTGGGTGACATGATCGAATACTAAACGTGGCCATCATCTTTATCCCTAGATGCCTTACTCATAATCCCATTTGTCATGCCTTCTGAAGGCCGCATAATATGCGATGGAAGCTAAACCTATTGCAAATAAATACCAAACTGGTATAACGAAATTACCTGCATTGATAGCTCCAATATGCTTTGATGTCCAATCTGAGTACTGCATTAGTTGACCTCCTTTTGGATCTGACTCTAGAGGGACTAACCATCTATTTACAAACCAAGCAAAATCTTCGACCACTATTGCCGTTATCAGAGTGGCAAAACCAAGAAAAAGTGCCTTACTTCTTTTGTTCCTTCCAAACACCTTCAAAGTCATATCGTCGATGAGCGCCGCAAAACTAATTAGAACAAAAATGAAGAACATTGGGAATAAATGGTATTGATACATGTTGCCTAGGATCGGCTCTGCCTCTCTACTGTGGTCAGAGTCTTTCTCTGACGTGACTATGATGTTGCCGTCCTGATTATTTGAGATTTGTAAGGCCGGATCTTTAATAAAGTAGTACTCTAGATGAGCAAAACATACAGCAAAAACTATTCCTATAACTGCAGCAGCGATAAATTCTATCCTTCGTGCGCCTAGTTGTCTACGAACATGATCGAATTTAGAGACATCTTTATCTCTACCACGAGAATCATTTGTTTTACGTATCGTTGTTCCTGTTATAGTAATTAATATCTTTTAATATTTATATAGCTTCAATTGGCTCTGGACATGACAAGATAGTAATATAGAACAACATGTTCCTCAGCTTGCCACATTCGAAATCGGTAAAACATGATCTCAGAGTCAAATGCGTCCTTAGACTCCTGATCCAACCTTAGACCTATCCATTCTGAGAAACAGGAAATTTCCGATTTCGCAAGCAGATGATAAATGAGTATTATGGTTCATTGCGATTAGTAGAATGTTGAGGTTTATCAAGGACGGCTGCAGAAACACCAACTACAATCGTAAATATCCTAGAAATCCTAAAAGTAGGGCCTGTTCCTATACCCTATGGATATGCCAGACAGAAGGGCTGATGGGTCTCATCAAAACCATAGTGAGAGTAATGTAGACACGGTCTTGGTGGTCAATCCAAGTTCTTGCAGTGGGGCGACAGGAAAAAACTGGGATACTTTATATGCCCAAATAAAAAATATTCTCGGAGAGAGCCCAAAAGTAGCATTTACTAAGAAATCAGGAGATGGTACTATTTTGACTAGAGGATTTCTGAAGAACGGATTTAAGAATATTGTTGCTATTGGAGGTGATGGATTGATAAATGAGGTTGCAAATGGATTTTTCATCTGCACTGTAAAGGAAGAACGCGTAAAAGACAGAAAAGACAAGTATATTACAGTATCCAATCATAACGATGCAAATAAAGTCCACGACGAAGTACAGCACATATTAGAACCAGTAAATCCTGAAGCGCTTATGGCTGTAGTGCCATGTGGAACAAGGAATGTTCTAGCCAAATCATTAGAACTTCCTTCTCAACTAGAGGATTCTTGTCGGAGGTTCGTCAATGGGAACCCGGTAAAAATTGATGTTATAAGCGCAGCTGTTACTCGTATCTCGGAAAATTATACGAGAGACAGCAATATTGTAGGAGAATTGGATTCTCCTCGAATTTTCCTGAATGCAGCTGAAATAGGAGTAGGAGCAGAGATCATAGATAGATCAAAAAAGATTAGGGATACTGTAAAGAGTCGTATATTATCCACAATTACCAGCATGATTGCTACAATACCGACATATTCCAGTAACGTCTGTGAGCTTTCTGTCGATGAAGGACGCAAGAAGCTTATTACAAAGATGACAATGGCTGTTATAGCAAACGGTAGATTTCTTGGGGGAGGATTCATGGCAGCATCGAAGGCGCATATTGCAGATGGATTATTGGATATAGTCATACTGAAGAATTCAGGAAGCTTGAAAATGTTGGACGAATTTTTGAAAATGAGAGGAGAAGACGATAATAGCAATAATGATAGTAACGACTATACCGATGATGATAACATATTATATACCAGGGCGAAAAAGGTCTCTATGAAATCAGTGGAGCAAGAAAAAAAAGATGTTACTGTTGTTATAGATGGTGAACCTATTGGAATTCTGCCCGCAACATTTCAAGTTCATTCAAACGCCCTAAATTTAAAAATGTGATAGGGCATGCATGTGGATGAGCGGTCAATTAGAAGTTTTATGTTAACTAGAGAGTGACCAAACCCGACCTGGGGAGGTTTGGCGAATTATTAAAATGATCCAACGCGTTCTGCCGAAGACTATCATTGGGGTTTTACGGTGGTAGCGCATAACAGACGTTTAAGTTGAATCCGGCTGAATACTTCGTTCTCATGGTCTTTTTATCCAATAATGTAACAAGAATACAGATGGGTAATAACCTAAATAACGACTAGAAAATATCTTTCCAACAGTTTTTAAGGTTTTGGAGTTACTTAACAAAAGTAGATAATGCAGACTGCTCTTGCTTATAATGGAACCGAAGTAAAACAGGGTGGCACAATGGAGGATATTAAGAAGGGGTTCAAATTGTGGTTAGATCTTGTGAATCCCTCTCCTACAGAAATTTCCGAGATCAAAAAGACCTATAACCTGGATGAATCTGCAATTGAAACTTTGATACATAAATCCAAAAAACCACAGGTTCGTGTCTTAGAAAATCACAAGTTCACTATTATTCTTGATATCAGTTACAAAACATTTAAGAATTTGGTTACCGAAAGCATTTACCTTTTTCATAGTACTGAATGGCTCATAACAATCCATTCTGAAAACATAGATTTGATGACAAATGTAAAGTTACTCTTTGAACAAAAGAACACGAAGGTAATGGAGGCAACAATCGATGCGCTGTATTACAACATACTCACAGAAATTACTGGTAGATATGAATTGTTATTAACGTCAATTGAGTTAGCTATTTCAGATTTCGGACAGAGATCATTGAAGAAGAGAGCTACAAACAAAATCCTCGAGCAATTAGATACTCTCACAAGACAGATTATATTATTGCGAAGGCATTTTTGGAAGACAAGGGAAATTATGAATTTTCTCACACACATGGAACAAGACAAAGATGAAATCATATATTTGCAGATTGCACATGACAATATTGATGATTTAATAGAATTAGTAGAATCATTTCGTGACACAATTAATTCTACACGTGACTTGTATATGGCCAGTATATCTATGCAAATAAATGATACTATGAGGATTCTCACAATCTTTACAGCTATCCTACTACCACTAACTCTTATTCCTGGTATTTACGGCATGTATGCACTCGACTTGACCAATATTGTCAGTATACCAACAGGATTTTTGATTGTCGTTTTCATG
>JAATVS010000632.1 GCA_014523695.1 Nitrososphaerales archaeon TH5895 | reverse complement strand
AGAAATATTCAGCGATTTGGGATTAGAAATTGGTGGAACAGACAAGTAAGTTCTTTCCATATTGACACTGATTGACAAACTATTGTGTATTTTATTAAATTATGAAAGAAAATGAAAGAAATAGAACCGGATTTGTAAAATGAATGTATATAAAGGAAAAAGTTCAAGAAAAGTGGACCAAACGGAAGATGATGAAGAAACTGAAAATAAGCAAGATGATTAGAAAGAATATTTGGGGCGATAGATAATTACTCACATACAGGATATAAGAAAGCAGACTAGTAAAGGATTCAGAAGATAAGATTGGGAAGGATTTATCCAATGATATAGAAAGCCAATAGTTTTACTAGAAATATTTCTTCAGTATCTCATCCAATTGTTCATGAAACTTTCTGTAAAGTTCTGTATTCTCTTTCTCGTCAACACTCACTTTCCCTATCTTTTTGACATTCCCTATTGCTTTGTCAAGCTCTGATAAACCGATGGTACATTTTGCTAGTCTGTTTGCCAAAAAAAATACGGAAGAAAGTACATAATTAACTTTGTCACTCTCCAATTCAATACTTTTTGAAGGGGGAATGACATTATCAAGACAGTTTCTAAAGTGTTGTGTGCACTCTTCTAGGCAATTACTGTTCCCATTGCATTTAGCTGCTGCACTACTCCAATCCTCAAGACATCTAATGATATTTACTGAAAATTCTGTCATATTATTCACGTACAGATTGCAAGAAATAAAACGGTTGTCAATATTTAGAAAAATATTAAAGTAAATTCAGATAGAAACTAATGAATGACAGGAAAAATAGTATCTAGCAGAAGCATTAGAAAATTAAATGTATAGTCAAGGTTAATAATTAGGGATTTTCTTATTATGATTGCTGTTCAAGCGTGATAATAACAGCATTCTCGGTAACGTCACAAGATGATTTGGCTTCAAACGCTACTTCCAAAAGGTATCTTGAGATCTCCTTAATTAAATACGAATATTTTATGCCCATATCGTGCTCAATGATAACCTTACAACCATCTCCTGTAATCTCACACCTATAGGGCATTTGTGCTATTCTTAACCAAGTTTCTGTAATATTTGAGAGTGAAGCAATTGTAAACCCTCCCCGTAGAAACAGACTTATATCAACAAGATCATTTTTTGCTGTATCCCTAGCTAGCTCACGTATTTCTTCTTCTGTAAGTTCATTAATTAATCTAATCAAAAATGATTTCGGCAAGTAGTATAGCCTGGCATGTGCAGCTCTACTGTGCCAATCCAGATGTGCTTTGACTATTTGGTTAACTAAAGTGTTTGGAGTGACATTTTTAGATTCAGATACACTACGTAATTGATTTAACCTTTCTTTTGGTAGCCGGAAAGTAACACAGGTAGTTGACGGCTTTGGAATCTCGACTGACTTCAAAGCAAATAGGATTAACGTTTATGCCATATTTAAATTTAAATTTTGATTCGCAATAATTGACATATTGAATTTACGGATCTAAGAGCTTAGCTTAGCGTGAATCAGCATATTTATCTTGCTTAGAAGTGTTTCTCCACCTACTGGTTTTATTACAAAGTCATCTGCCCCATACTCTAAGATTATATTTCTTGGATTATCATTATTAGCTACAACCAGAATTCTTATATCTTTATTGAATTGTTTTATTCTAGACACAACCATTGCCCCTCTGTCTTCAGCTATTTTTCCATCCACTATTGCTGCATTTATCTTGCTAGGGTTGGATTGTTCTAAAAATCTTAGACATTCATTAGAGCTAAATACCATATTGACTTCATAACCTGACAATTTAAAGAGGGCGTATAGGTAATTTACTAATATCTTATCTTCATCTACTATCAATAATAAAGGCATACTCACTAGTATTATCTCTAACAGTTTGCCAATATATTAAGAGATAGCCATCCTATTATTGTGTATCGATTTTCTTAGTTATTGGTTAACCTTTACATTTTAATCTAATTTCATAAATATCTAGAAATTGTTAGACTAGCCTTTGGTGTTTCGTCAACACAGAAGCGAGGTAGTATTATTATTAATATTATTCCGAAACTTTATCGTAGGGATTATGGTCTTCTTTTATCTTGAATCGTCTAAAGTGTAATTTGAGTAAATATTCCTTTTGGTCAGTTTGATTCAGAATATTAAAATCTTTGACATTATACAGACACAATATCTTGACATTAAGATCTAGTTTAGCTGGTATTACCTCCTCATATTCCATTAGTGAGTTTATTCCTTTCTCGACCTGACTGCTTATTCGATGATGGTAATAGTGAAAGCCTACATCCATTAGGGCTAGTATTCCATTCTTATTTCTTCTTGTTGCATTTGCATTCATTAGGTTCAAATAAAATAGGAAATCTTTTGCAGATCCGAAATAATCTTTGGCGCGGTCAATTATGAGTAGAGACCTTTCTTTTTTCTCATAGTTGTATACATCTATATCCAGTTCTCTCAGGTATGTTAAAACGTCGTCTCTAGTTTCATAATGTAAAAGCATAATGACTGCTTCATTATTTTCCAGTGCCATTTTACAAGTTTGAGAGTATAGTCCTCGAAGGGCATATCGATCCGGATAAATCAATATACTATGTTCTCCGAAATTTGACTGCTTCTTGAATTTATCTAATATCTCCAAAAGAGAGCCTTCCTCTATATTTAACATTCCATTTTCATTATCCCCGGGACTCAAATGAGAACGGCAGCTTTTATGCAATATTGCATTTAAGATTTATACATTCTATTTCTGCATTTATTCAGTCTTTGCAGCTATCATATTAGGAATTTGCGATAAATACTGGTATCATCCTTTTGCTGAAAAGTTGAAGCTTCTTTAACAGATTCAGAAGGAACCTCTTTAGAAATAGTATCAAGATCTTTGATATCTAGTCCTGCTGCTACTAGAGTCTGATCCACCCATTATTGACTCCATATGAATTACGCTTGCCTACTTTTTTTCTGCCTTTGTGAAGGCATCATAACCTGATACTTAGTATGCAAGTTTGATATAAATTGCCTCCCTTGAAGGTACTCCATTTAGATTTGTGCTTTCCTTGATTAGTAGATGCCCTACGTACTACTCATAAATGCTATGGTTCAAAAGTTGTCTGATATCATTTTAATCTAGTTGATAGCTGCAGCAAAGGGCCATCTCATGATACTTTCAGAATCTATTGATTAATATAGATATAACTCTCGTGTTCCATCTGTTTCGCTTTGTTCAGTAGGTCGCCGGCCAATTTATTTTCTTTTTCTCTTTCCATCGATTTAGCTAATCTTTTATAGAACCTTGCTTTAAGCATCGGTATCTCCTCAGGTCTGATGATATTTCTGACGAGCGCTATCTCTATTGCCTTAGAAAAACCGTCACAATCTACCCTTGTTTTT
>JAATVS010000631.1 GCA_014523695.1 Nitrososphaerales archaeon TH5895 | reverse complement strand
TCCATAGAGTAAATGCAATTAAGAATCGATATGTGGGGGTCAGGCGAGCCCTTAGTAGATTTCTCTTTGATGGAAGCGGATAGGTTTGAGAATTTTAGGTACATTCTTACTACATCCTCGCTCAGCAAATTGTCCTTTGCGATAAATGCGCTTATAGATCTATGTTGCATATTATCAACGATCATGCCTGCTTCTACGATTTCATTTCCAAATCCAGTTCCCCACAATTTAGGCACTGATGACGAAAATTCTGAGACATAGTCACCAGCACTTTCGAGATGGCTTGCCGCTACTCTGTAGTCGAGTATGTCAATATTGCTCAAGTTAAGCTTGCGTGCAATCCGCTGGTTTAACATGGCGCTTCTAATCAAACGAACTAGCAAGAAGTACTGTCTATCAATTTCGTCGTCTCTTCTTACTATGAGCTTTATAATCTTTGTATCTTTGTTCACAATAGCCTTAAGTCCATCCCTCATCATTCCCTTGATGATTGCATTCATTCTACGGAGGATTTTGGCTGCATCTAGTGAACTAACGTCTATAAGGAATTGAAAGTTAATGTTGAGACTATCCTCGTCAACGATTTCAAGTCCGACAAGTTTACCTGTGGCAGTTAATATTTTCTCGCGATCTTCGTAATCTATGGGAGCCCTAGCTTTAATCCTGATGTTATCGTAGCCTAACAAATAAGCTCCAAATAATTGATTGATGAGAATATCTACAACCCTGGCGGGGTAATCGATACCAAACCCTCTTATGCTTCCATTTCTCTCCTTTGAGGGAAGTATGGCAATTGAATTATCATTGCTAAGTTCCATGAGAATTGTATCACCTTTCTTTAGTTGATTCTGGCGGACCCAATTCGCTGGCAGTGATACAAGCATACTACTTCCTATTTTCTGAAGACGACGGGCATAGGAGGCCATTGAACATTTAAATATATTTAAACTAATTAAACATTATTCTTATATTATCAATAAATTATAAGATAACTATGACTACACTAGTCTCAGATATCATCCCTATGTCTACGGCATTTAGCCCAGGACATGTGACAGGAATATTTGATCCTGCAGGAGCAGAGCACAAGGATATACTGAGCAAGGGTTCAACAGGCGCGGGTTTTTCAATTTATAATGGCATTACCACAACCGCTAAAGCCTTTGAGGCCAAAACTAAGGGCTTCAGCATTGCAATCGACGGTATTCAAGTGCAAAAAGCACCTGTATCATCCTATATTGCAGAATACTATCTTGGACTAATTGATAAGCCGATCTTTCTGCAGATCACCCATATCACTGAAATACCCATTGGGTACGGTCTCGGCTCAAGTGGCGCAGCTGCACTGAGCCTGTCGTATGCTTTAAACAATTTGTTAAAAGTAGGTCTTAGTAAGATGGAAGCAGCTCAGGTAGCTCATTGTGCAGATATCTCATGCAAGACTGGGCTAGGTACAGTTGCTGCCTTATATTCAGGTGGTTACGAGATTAGGTTAAGACCCGGTGCTCCGGGGAAAGGGCTAGTATTAAGAAAGGATCTTGACGAATACGTTGCAACTATCCTTTGTATTTCACCGTTATCGACTAAGACAATACTAAGTAATAAATTAATGAAAATAAGTGATAAAAATTCCTGTTCTATCCAGTTATTGAATAGGTTGAAATCGATGGATGATATAAACGGATTTCTAGATGCATCTTTTGCTTTTGCTGATGCGTTGGATCTGACTAGTGGCGTTTGTAAAGGTCCAATTAAGGCTATGAAATCTGAAGGATTCAAATGCAGTGTTGCATTATTTGGTGAAACGGTGTTTACAATCATACGACGTGAACAAGCAAGAGACGTAAGATCATGCCTGAATCAATTTCAGGGCATGCTTATCGAAACTAGCATCGATTCGACGGGCGCTAGAATGATTTGCGAATGTAAATATGCGAATTAGTATTCCAAAGGATCATCCAAGAGCAGAATCCCTGCGAGTAAGAGAGATGCTCGTGGATGGATTAAGAGATGGACTAGTTGTTGAAGAAGGTCTGATCGCACATGGAAGGGGAGAAAGCTTTGATTATCTGATAGGCGAGACAACGACACCAAGTGCCATCAGGGCTATCAAGGCTGCCGCAGCCATGCTGCTCACTTCCAGTCATCCCATCATATCTGTTAATGGAAATTTTGCCGCGCTGTGTGGTAGAGAAATAGTAGAGCTGAGTATGGCATGCGGAGCACTGATCGAGGTGAATTTATTTTATCATTCCATTCCTAGAGAACGCGCAATAAAGAGTCACCTCGAGAGATTTGGGGCAAGAGACGTTCTTGGAGTAGGAAAAAATAGGACTGCAACCATTCCCCACTTAAATGGGAAACGAAAACATGTTGATCCAATTGGGATTGCAATTGCTGACACCGTATTTGTTCCATTGGAGGATGGAGATAGGACTGAAGCGTTGGTAAAAATGGGTAAAAAAGTGATAGCTGTAGATCTAAATCCACTATCAAGGACCGCAGTCCACGCCCATATATCTATAGTAGATAACGTTGTCAGGGTAATTCCTATTTTGGTTCAGAAGATACTAGAGCTTAAAAGCGAGAACAGAGATTCTTTAACAAGTACAATTGATAAGTTTGACAATATTATGAATTTGAATGAAAGCCTTAGACTCATACGGCTTGGAGGTTCTGAAATTAATGCAATCACATAGGAATCAGTCCAGGAAAAAAACAGTAGTCGAGATCGTTGATGCAAAGAAGAATGGAGTAAAACTTGCTGCCTTGACTGCATATGATTTTTCGATGGCCTCAATTATTGACATGAGTGAAATTGACATAATCCTAGTAGGAGATAGTGCAGGAATGGTAATGCTTGGATATCCAAACACGAGGCCAGTGACTATGGTAGAAATGTT
The DNA here is from genome assembly GCA_014523695.1 of Nitrososphaerales archaeon TH5895. Lineage (GTDB taxonomy): Archaea > Thermoproteota > Nitrososphaeria > Nitrososphaerales > Nitrososphaeraceae > TH5896. The sequence continues at coordinate 594 of JAATVS010000631.1, read as the reverse complement.
ACTATTTTGTAAGGCGGTAGCTAACGCTTCAAGCAAAGCAATGATAACTGTAGATATGCCATTTGGTTCCTACCAAAACAGCATCGATAAAACCATCTCAAACGCAATAAAATTGATCAAGGCTGGAGCAGACTCAGTTAAGGTCGAGGGCGGCGAAGAAATATCTAGTCGAATAGAAGCTCTAGTTGAGCTAGGAATACCGGTTATGGGACATATTGGATACAAGCCTCAGACCTCGAGTATGTGGAATTTCACAAAAGCCGCCGGAAAAACCAAGGAGTCAGCGCTAAAACTCTTACATGATGCGAAGGCAATTGAAAAGGCAGGCGCATTTAGCATTGTACTCGAAATGGTAACCACTGAAGCTGCTGAAATAATCACGAAAAATTTGTCGATACCAACTATAGGAATAGGCTCAGGGCCAATTTGTGATGGTCAGGTGTTGGTATCTTATGATATGCTGGGAATCTATCAAAACATGAAGCCAAGATTTGTAAAGAAATATCTAGATTTGGATCAGTTGATTGCTGCATCAGTTCAGACCTATTCACGTGAGGTAAAGTCAGGAATATTTCCCAGTAATGAGAACGCTAT
>JAATVS010000630.1 GCA_014523695.1 Nitrososphaerales archaeon TH5895 | reverse complement strand
GGCCTCGAGAAGCAATTCAAGGAATTCGTCGATGCATGGGACTACGGAAAAATTACTACAAGGGATATTGAGAACGCAATACTTGAATTGTTTGAAGTCAGGAGTATCAAGATTATTCAAGATTAGGCCGGAAGTAGCCTCTGTATATCAGATATATATCAACAGAACGGCAACGTGATTTACTGTTCTATTGGGTTCAACACAATGCAATTCAATCATTCAAGTTTACCTGTTACCGCAGAATGAATCGTTCTATGATCTAACGAACGTCCAATTTCTGACAGCATTAGGATTCAGATTCACAATTTAAAATCTACGCCGTTTGAAGTGGATCAAGTTTTCTTATTTGCACATCCCAATTCCGATCATAAAGGATAAAACAAGAATATAGAATGTGTCCTGCATCATAAATCCTTCGAGCCTTCCCCCAAACAATTAATACCCTTAAGCATGCAGAAATTACTTCAAATCGTTGTGGGTAAAATAGGATGAGGGACCTAAAGAATAATCTACCCGATTCTAAGCATGAAATGAATGACAAAAAAAATGTTTCACCCGGAGACTGGGTAGTCTTAACTACATACGGCGGGGATACATTTCAAGGTACTCTTATGCCTAGATACGCATCAATGGACAAGAAACATGTTGTTCTAAAATTAAAGAGTGGATATAATTTAGGAATTGCATCTTCCAAGGTAATGTCTGTCTGTAAATCTGACTACAATTTAGAAAGTGCTACTAATTCTGCAGAAAACGCCAAGCCAAGATTGCAAATAAGAAAAGAAAACATACAGCCGGCTCCAAAAATTGCACTAATTGGCACTGGGGGCACTATCGCAAGTAAAGTAGATTATCGGACAGGCGGAGTAAGCGCTGCGTTGTCTGCGTCAGAGATCTATGATGCTGTACCTGAGCTCAGAAAATACGCATCTATAGACGCTGATTTCATGTTCAACGAATATAGCGAAAATCTTGAACCTCATCATTGGACTCAGATCTCCAACAGGATCGCTGAGAAAGTAAGGAGTGGAGGCTATAGGGGTATAGTGGTCTCACACGGCACTGATACGATGCACTATACAGCTGCTGCACTGAGTTTTGCTCTTCACAATCTCCCTATCCCGGTCGTCCTAGTTGGATCTCAAAGATCATCTGATAGACCCTCTTCCGACGGCGCCCTCAACCTAATAGGTGCCACGATTTTCTCCATAGAATCTCCTTATACTGGAGTATTTATTGCCATGCATGGTAGCACGTCTGATGACTTTATCTCTTGTCATTTGGGAACTAGAGTTAGGAAGAATCATACAAGCCGACGAGACGCATTCGAATCAATAGACAGATTGCCTATTGGGACCGTGAATAATGGGGTGTTGAAAATTCAGTCACAATTTGTCAACATGGATATCCCTAAACGTCCCAATAATAACGATGCAAGCGGCTCTGAAGGACTAGAGAATAATTTCGAAGTCGAGTCGAAATTTGATCCAAGGGTTACTCTCTTAAAATATTATCCTGGACTGGATCCAAACCTAATTGCATACGCAGTCAAGACTGGTTGTAGAGCTTTAGTTCTGGAAGGAACTGGATTAGGGCATGTAGGACGAAAGTTCTTCCCTCAAATCGCAAAAGCTATCAAGTCTGGTGTGTTGATATTCATGACATCTCAATGCATTTGGGGAAGAACAAATATGAAAGTTTATGACACAGGAAGAGACTTAATCGGTTTGGGGGTTGTACCCCTCGAAGATATGACTTCGGAGACGGCTGTGGCAAAGGCAATGTGGGTGATAGCAAACTCGCATGACAATGCGGAGGCAGTAAGCATGATGGAAAGGAACATAGCCAATGAAATATCTTCTACTTCCCCGGTAAATAGGCGAACGTTAAATTTTGGAGAGGATTAACGAGTTTGGAATCCAGAGCGCCTAGAATTGGTTCAAAGCATTCCCTTCCGGATTTGGACCCAAAAAATTCAGGAGTCAATGTAATGGTAGGCTTGGAGATCCATCAACAACTGGCTTCTCAGAGTAAGCTCTTCTGTGAATGTAATAACAAAGGCGCTGAACACCCAACTTTGACGTTTGTGCGTAGACTAAGACCAGCCCTTAGTGAGTTAGGTGTGTACGATCCTGCAGCCCTCTTCGAAGCTACTAAGATGAAATCTATACGATATCATAGTCATCCCTCTACGAGCTGTTTGGTTGAGGCAGATGAAGAGCCACCCCATTCCGTTGATAGAGAATCTCTGAAAACAGCCCTTATACTTGCAATGGCGCTGCATTCTAAGGTCGTTGATGAGATTCACGTCATGAGAAAGATAGTAATTGATGGATCTAATACGACAGGATTTCAACGGACTATGCTGATTGCCACAGGGGGGTACTTAGAATTAGAAGGAAACAGGAAAGTGGGAGTACAAGGTGTGTGCCTGGAAGAAGACGCAGCTCGCCTCCTTTCTGATGACAATATCACTAGAGAGTATTCCTTAGACAGATTAGGCACTCCCTTGGTTGAGATAGCATTGGAACCTATGAGTGGAACTCCTCAAGAGGTATTACAAGTTGCAGTAACATTAGGGAGGTTGCTCAGAGCTAGTAAGAAAGTAGAAAGAGGTATAGGTACTATAAGGCAAGACATCAATATCTCGGTCAATGGAGGATCAGTGGTAGAAATTAAAGGAATACAACAACTGGATCAGCTCATCAAAGTAATAGAATTTGAAACAGCCAGACAATGTGGCTTGATACAGATCGCAGCCGAGCTAAGTCAAAGGCGTATTTCTCACCCCTCGGAAGACAACAAGGATGAAATTCACGAGTTCGTTGTAGAAAATATGACTGACATTTTAAGGGGCTCTTCCTCCAAAGCAGTAACTCGGATTTTGGAGAGAGAAGATACGCAATTTGTAGCTATAAAGGCAGAGGGCTTCGATGGAATTTTAGGATACGAACCTTATGTAGGGGTGAGACTTGGCAGACAACTAGCAGAAATAGTGAGGTTCTATGGACTAGGCGGAATATTTCATTCTGATGAACTGCCCAACTATGGGATAACAGAGTCTGAAGTAGCAGCGATCAAAGATAGATTGAACCTGATAAATGGCCGTGATGCGTTTATTCTGATTGGCGGAGACAGAGATAGGGTTCAATTCGCCGCAGATGCAATTATCCAGAGGATGAACCAGGCAACACGCGGTGTTGTGCCTGAAACAAGAGCGGCTACGCTGGATGGGAAAACGATCTTCATAAGACCAAGGCCAGGATCCAGCCGAATGTATCCTGAGACGGATGTTCTTCCTATAAAAATAGATGATTTGAT
>JAATVS010000629.1 GCA_014523695.1 Nitrososphaerales archaeon TH5895 | reverse complement strand
GGACAGGTCGATTCGCCTTCACCAATGGGAACTGAACATTGTCCTCCCACAGGTGGGCTGCCATCTGGACAGGTCGATTGATCTGCGAGAACGGAATCTTCCACTTGTGCAGGTAAGATTGACTGGTCGCCTGGAGCCATATTGCCAGTAAGACCGGGAACAAAGGGAAAAGGAGAAAGTTGCTGATTGTCTTTAATTATATTTTCTCGTAGCAAGGAATGAGCATCCTTACTTAATAGGAAGCGGTTGCGTTGCTGATCGTCTATATTCGTAGTTACCCTTTGAAGAGAATCAGCATCCACAGTGTTTTCTTTAGTTGTTGTTGCAATTGCAGGGGCTGCCGATTGGGCACCTTGACTCTCTCCAGTCGCCGCAGATGACACCTCTTCAGTATTTTGGTTGGTAGTTGGTACATCGGGGGTGACTTCATTTAGCTCATCGGTTGGAGAGGGTAGATGTGTGGGGCGTTGGTCATTTGGTTTGTTATCACTAGTTTGTGAAGCTGATTGTTCATCCTTATTCTCATTAACAGGTGATGAACCGTCGTCGCTGTTGCCACTGTTGCTTAGAGTACCATCGTCGCTGCTGTCACTTCCATCGCTGCCGCCGCTGTCAGCGCTGTCGGTGTTCTCACTATTGCTATCGCTCCCGCTGTCATTATCACAATCATCATCATTAGGTTTACAATCGTCATTGCTATCGCCGCTGCCACCGTTACTATCATTCTCGTCGGTCTCATCATTCCCGTCGCTTTCTTCCTCGGAGCCTGATGATTCACCGTTGTTATCATCATTTTCCTGCTGCGCTGCAACAGGATTGACAGGAGAACCAGGCACCACCGACACCATAGAATTTCGGTATAGTAAACCACCTGTAATATAGGAAGTCAGAGAAAGGCTTATTAATAAGAATAAGAGAAGGGACCGAACCTTTTTGTACACTTACACATCAGTCCTAGGCGAATATTTAAACCTGAGTAGCAAATTCTGTCACGTTATACCCTATTGAGGGAACATTCGGTATTCCGTGAGATAGCCAATAAAACATCCACGTACGAAAAGCAACGAGCAATATCACAATAAGATGAACAGCAAGAATCTCTTGGCGTAGTCCTACTAACATGACATACCATTAATTCCATAGTCTTCGTCTCATGCATCCTATTATAAACTCTAACGATAGCTAGCTATTTCTTATCTAGCTCTCCTTCACGGACCTCCACTTCTTCGACATATTCCTTAATATCCTCTTCAGTGAGAGACGTTTGTATACCTATGTCCTCAATAATTGTCTCTTGTTGCCGTTTAGCCTTGTCTAGGACCGTGTTGATTATTACCTTTTCCCGTTCCCCTGCAGATGTGCCGATACTATGCAAAAACTTTGACTCCGACAAAGTGGACCTCTTGATCATGTTTCGCAACTGTTCATCTTGTGAAACCGACAAAGCTGACAAGTAGAGTCCCAGAAGTATTAGATAAGAACCCAGACCATAACTTGAAACCGTAGCAAACCCAAAAGGAGGATAGACTGTGGTAATCAATGTGCCCTGAGTTGAGCTGAAAAATAACATGAAACCATAACCAGCGGTGAGTAAATAATATCTAAATGCTTTATTGCTTTTAAAATTCTCTGCAGTAAGCTTAAACGCGAGATAAAACAGGATTCCTCCAAAAGTCGAGTTCAGCGAGGTTATACCCAAGAAGATCAAAGATTCTAGTTCATCCTGCGGTTCGTAGATATGGGAATGATAGATTATCACTGTCGAAAAATATGCTACGGGGAGACTAAGTAAAAACCAGTACTTCATTCTTCCGATCTTGTGAGAATAATGATACAAAATAAGGGCAGTTCCACCCCACTTTAGGAAAAATGAGGCGGTATCGACATATTGGTAGATCTTGCTAGAGATTTTCCAATTCGAACCTTCATCAGCTCGGAGATAAGAGGCTTCAGAGATAGGAAGGATTTTGGGGGGCATCTGTTCTATGAAAACATGCATCCAGACTGCTAAAAGCGCGGAGGATGCAATTACGACGGTTGCAAATGACAAACCGTACACTAAGACCAAGATGGAGGTGCGATTAGATTTATACCAGGAGAGAAAGATCAATGTGAAAATTCCCATCAATGAGATACTCAGCATGTAACTTACCACAGTTACCAGCAGAGAGATTATTGAGGAATAACTTTCCGTTATGACTACTTCGATCAAAGCGTAAATGAATAAGAGTATTATGACATACTGGGATATCGTTACTGCGGCATGCATTCGTCTGATGTGTTTAACTCTCTGCCTAACTACAACACTTATTCTACTAACGAATCGCAGAATGAAGATTTGGCAGATTACAGTTATGCTACCCAAAATGACAAAGAGAGTTATACCAGTCGACGCAGACACCCGTATCCCAAATGCAGAGCTGAGTATATTTATTACGGTATCTAAAGAAAGAACTGCAATCAGGAGATAAATAATACTACTAATTCTTTTTATACCAAATTCTCCAGATTCATGAAACCGAAGAGAAAAAAATTTAAAGAGATGCTCCCCGCCACAGGTTATATATTTATTCCTCTAATAGGCCAAATGTCATGGAGTGAGAGAGAGACTCGATATATTGCCTGCATCGCCGTCTTTATCAGTATAATTCCCTGTCGTGTTTCCTGTCATATTCCCTTGTGCCGAAACCTCTGTGATCAGTGGCATCGCTGGTACTGCAAACCCAATCCCGATGAATGCTACTATGACAAATAGTGCCATCATTTTTATGTTCTCCATGAGTCTAACACTTTGCTTCAAGTATATAAGTAAATCGTCCCGTTTGTCCTCTCTGCAATCGATGATGGGATGAGTTCACACCTCCGGCAACAATGGGTTTGGTTTAATGTTTCATTATAAGCATGCAATAATTTGTACAAGTGCTAGATCTTACTTCGCAAGTACTAGAGAATATCAATCATTATTATAAGTCCATTGGAAGTGCCGCAGTACATGTATGTGGTGACTGCTGTTCAAAATGTGCGATATACAATACCACTTAAAAAATAATAGTCACTACCACCAAGTTAGGCCAGACTCGAGTGGCTCGCCTAGAACAATTCCTGAACCACACGACTTATTAGATAGTCTCTTGTTGCTGGTTTTCTAATAAAGCAACCAAAACTCTTAACAGGATGGCGGATTTCTCGTATGGCTTCATAATTCACGTTCCCAGATGACATAAAACAAACTTTGATGTTGAGATCAAGTTTTATTATTTTTTCAACTAGCTCATACCCATTTACAGTAGGCATGTTAATATCGACAAGCAGGAGATCGTAATAATATGGTTTGAATTCTACCAAGGCCGTTACTGGGTTTGAGTACATAGTTACCTCCATAACCTGAAATTCAGATCCTTGAGAATCTTTTTTGAAGTAGCTCTCAATGCATGTTCTAATTGTGATGGCACTGTCAAGGTCG
>JAATVS010000628.1 GCA_014523695.1 Nitrososphaerales archaeon TH5895 | reverse complement strand
TTCCCCTGCTGGCATAGTCGCCTCGATCAAATATGATACATCAAGCTCTGAGCCCTCAATATCAGCGGACATAACGAATAAATCGGAGCCAGTCCACATTTAAGCATTAAAAAATTGGTGCATTTTGTTGAAGGGTAGTAATTATAGAGAAATTCGTGGGATGCCATACGTAAGAAAGGAGTACATCAGAGGCAAGCCACAACTGAAGATTGCAAGATTCTCATCAGGAGAGTTTAGGGATGATTATGATTACAAGATTGAGCTCGTAGTAGAGGAAAGGCGTCAGATCAGGCATAACGCCTTGGAGGCAGCTAGACTTGGTGCAAACAAGACTTTAGCAACAGCAGGTGACACGAGTTTCTTCTCCAGCATTAAGGTATATCCTCACGTTATTCTGCGTGAAAATAAGATGATTGCAACGGCTGGAGCTGATCGATTACAAGAGGGTATGAGAAGGGCTTTTGGCAAGGCAATGGGTCTGGCTGCTAGGGTCAAACCAGGGGACACTGTGTATGAGGCATACGTGAGCGCTGAAAACCTCCAACTCGCCAAGCAAGCCTTAAAGGTAGCTGCGGGTAAGCTTGGGTGTTTGACTGTAACAAAATTAACTCAGCTCCGCGAAAGTGCACAAAAGGAAGAAGAATAGGGAGCAATTCGTATATTGAAGAATATAGAAATGGTCATTAACCGCATGCGGTTTTTGATGGACATAAACAGAGCAAATCGCCTCTAAAATTCTATCCGTTAAAGTCTATTCATTGTGCGGCATGGTCTGGCTAATTATTTTGGATGGTTGCATTGATTCGAATATGAATAGCTAATTTGTTATGATTTCAGGAGCCGTGACTGGGCTCATTTCCCTTGCAAATCCAAAAATACATCCTGAAAAAATTGTTTCAATTTTACTAGTTTAGGTAAATGATTTGAATACAAACCCTCGACACATGTTTTCATGCCATGACCTTTGATGAGATCTCAAATATACATAATCGACAGAACGCAATGTTGTGCTATTGCTACTCCATGAAAGCCGAGCTTACCTAAAAAAGTAACACTAGCAGCTTCCTAATCCAACTGATTCTCTAATTCATCCTTGTATCCTGATTGGGACTGTTCGAAGCACTGATGCATCACTGGTCTCTGCTCCTACCATGAGCGTGTAATTTCCTAATTCTAATTCCTGCGTTGGCGTTATGATGAGGCTTATTTGCTTAGTTTGTCCCGGATCTAAACTAATCGAATCTTCACTAAAAAGTCCAGAGAGATTACCGAGATTACCTGTTGTGGTAAAGGTTCCTGCTGCTAGCATGTCTGCCGTGAGGCTAGTATTCATGTTCGAAGTAACGTTTATTTTTATCTCCTCATTTTCGCCTCTTTGTAAAGTAATATTGTTAGGCAAAACAGAAACGGATATAGGCAGTACTCTCTCCGTCAACACCCGACCGATTTTATTTTCAGACCATTCTGAAAACCATACTTCATTATTTTTGTTTACATCAAATTGCAGGGCATTACTTATACCGCATGGATTGACACTATTTTGGCATGGTCCCCATAGTTTGTTTTGGGATGGAATCCAATATTCAGTGAGGGTCAGATTGTTTGGATCAAAACTCGACATCTTGTTTCCGGTATGCTGGTTAAACCATATGGTACCGTTTGCTCCTGTCTTTACCCAGTATGGCAACGTATATGCCGCGTCTATAGTTGTGGCTTGTCCTAAAGTTCTTGGAGATGCGATAGATGTTGTAAACTTCGTAATGTCTCCGGAGGCAGGGTCGAGCCTATAAAAAATACTAGTCCCATGGTCAGTAACCCATAAGTCATCATTGAGGTCGAGTGTTAATCCTACTGGGGATGTTATATCATCTGGCATTTCATAAGAAGTAAAGGTATTATTCTTAAGATCATAAGCCAAGATCTCTCCTTTAGTGTTGAAGGCAAGTAACGAAACAAACAACCTATTATTATCCTCATCCAAGACAATCGAGCCAGTGCTTACTAGATCTGGGTCTATTCCCTTAAATGAGTCAAGCGGAATTTCTATTCGTTCTATTCCTTCAGCTGTACCGTTCCTCATCTGAGATGTGTTACCTATCCATATGGATGGAGATCTTATTCCAACAAAGTAAACGCTACTACCATTATTATTTATCTCCATAGAAACTGGATACGTAGTTCCGAATGCCTCGGGCTTCTCTGGTACCGGAAACATTTCAAAGGAGTTTGTATCATTTGAAAATCTCCATAGAGAATTTTGCTGTTCATCAGTAAACCAGATGTCCCCTTTATTGTCAATGTCAAGATCCCAAATCTGTGAGGAAATTGTCGGATTTGCTCTAGCGGGCCAACTTGGGATTTCATACTCCTCTCCAAATGTGTTGGTATTAATATCGTAGCTACCCAACGTACCGTTCTTAGTGGAAACGTACCAAATATTTTTGCCCTCAGAATCTACACCGACGGCTAATGGCATCTCACAGAGGGCTGGAAGAGAATATTCGATAACAAGATAGCTGGAATTAGGATATGAGTTTAGTCCACAAAATTGGGCGTTGAATTTTTCCACCGCGTCAGCTCTAGATCCTGAGACGAGCTTGGAGATATCATCATTACCTTCTGAGGGAGGAACAGTACTGATACTGGAAGAATATACCAATGAAAAACCTATAACTGCGATGATGGCCAGAACAACAAAAAAGACGATCTTTTTCTTGGGAAAATTTTTCGACTTGCTCCCCCTTTTTTCTACCAATTACTAATGAAGAGCGACTTTTGCTTATATATAAATTCTTAAGACCGATCAAATAGGTCAAAATCTAGCGTATTGATACCCAGCAGCATCAGGTCAGCTACTCCTTTACGGTAAATTATGTACCCAGCTTCTCATTCGTAACAAAATGGATCAATTCTGAAATGAGAATTATTTACGTTTAAATACATTTTATCCATGCACAAGTTCCAAAGGTACCATAAGTTCAATGTAGATTCCTTCAAGTGCATTGTCTTCAATTTGAACCACTCATTATCAAAGAAATTGTTCAGTGTGAAGTAAGACAAAACGAACGCGCAGTCGAGCATTGTATGTGAATTTGACTGAATAAATACTCTGATCGCCGTAATACGAAATTCGTATGAAGATTTGGATTTGAAGGGCCATCCAGTAGACGTTTGGTCAAATCCATAATACTTTGGAATAAGCTGGAAAAGCACTAATAACAGGTCGTACCACATTTCTCGTGAAATCGTAAAATGCCTAAACGGAAGGTAAAAGAGGAGAAACCAAGACGAAGGTTAGGTAAAAAAGAATTGCTCATCCCGCCGGCGGCAATGGGGGCATCTCTTCTTGTAACACTGGTAATAATTCCTCTTTTTGCACCCCCACCAACCCCTCTCGAAGTCTGCCTGAAGGGGCATAACGTAGACACGTTCAGTATTCATTCTACTGTAGAAGTATCCGTTAATGGCCAACCAAAATTGCTTCCAGCTGGGATCGGCAATGATACTGTGGATGGTAAAGCGTGTCTCAGAACCATTCACACTGACACGCAAGGCAACGTAATTCACATAGAGTATGTGAGACCAATAAGGCTCACATTGGGTGATTTTATGCAAATATACTCGCCAGACAATGCAACCATCCCAGTCATGGATAATTCAAGAGGAGCATCTTCAGAACGGGTTCTTAATCTCAGTAATTATGACATTTCTTATTCGTATTATTCAGAGAATAACGAATTTACAAATGTTAAGAACGCTAGCGACGCGCCTCCGTTTAGAGACAACATGGTAAGCCGAATAGAATTAAATTCAAAATAAATATAATACTGGAACAATTCATTCTGATTTAATCTCTTTGACAGGCAAGACAGCTATTGTGATAAAGGGTGATGGAACTGGCCCAGAACTTGTCGAGGCTGTGTTGCATGTATTGAAATCATGTAATTCCCAGGTCAAATTCGTCATTTGCGACGCCGGTTCTGAATGGTGGATGAAATCGGGCGGCAATTCATATATTTCGGATGAGGTATGGAAACTTCTCAAAGAAAGTGACGCATGCTTTAAAGGCCCTACCACGACTGTTCCAAATCCTGATGCACCTCGCAGCGTAGCAGTTAGCATAAGACAAAGATTTGAACTCTATGCAAATGTAAGGCCTATCAAGACATATCGGCAGCTGGATCGAAAGCTTGACTTCCTTTGTGTTAGAGAGGCTACCGAAGGTCTGTATGCAGGGATAGAATTTAGAACTAGCGATGATTCTGCAATTGCAGTAAGAAAGACAACAAGGAAAGGATGCGAACGAGTGACTTTAAAGGCGTTTGAACTAGCCAAAGAACGTGAATATCGGAAGTTAGTAGCAGTGACAAAGCGGAATATTTTGAAGGAAACGGACGGAATATTTTGGAATGCTGTTGAAAAAATCAGTCAACAGTTCCAAGACATTGAGGTAGAAGAGTATTATGTGGACAACATGACTCAACAACTCGTCAAAAACCCTGAACGATTTAACCGAAATATCCTTCTAAGTACAAATCTATTTATGGATATCATATCAGAGTGTGCTTCAGGTCATGTGGGTTCAATCGGTAACGTATATTCGGGTAACTTCGGAGAAAGTTATGCGATGTTTGAGCCTGCACATGGAAGTGCACCCAAATATTCTGGAATGGATAAGGTGAATCCTGTAGCTTCAATCCTTTCTGGCGCTTGGTTGGTGAGATATCTAGGTGAAAAGGAGATCTCTAACGCAATCTTTGAGGCTACCGAAAAAATAATTGCAGAGGGAAAGCATGTAACATACGACCTTGGGGGTGAATCATCTTTATCCCGTATGACCGCTGAAATTTCACGGGAATCTTCTAATCTACTGAGGAAATGATCCCAATATCCTTGAATAGAGCTCTTCTGAACTAGGACTATTCTTAAATAGTTGACGGAAAGAATCGTATCTCCTCTACTGAGAGAGATTCAAAGAACAGCTTTTTCGTTGAAATTGTTCTCCTGCAAAGTCCCAAAGATGCTATCACGTTGTAGACTTGAGGTATGTTAGACAGACTCGAAAGGAGGATCAAAATCGCACCATGCTGACTCAAGAGATTGATTGCAGATATGATAAATTCCAATGCTACGTCCGAACCTGCCATTCCCCCGTAAATGGTTTTGTCGTAAATATCATCGTCCTCAGTGGGAAGATATGGGGGATTACTGACGATAAGGTCGTATTTCTGGAAGGGCGCGACTGCTTTTGCTCCATCACAGCAAATCAGGTCAGCTTCTATACGGTTTAATCGATTGCAACATAACAAGGCATCGAGATCAATATCTGTTCCAACCACAACGGGAAAGCTTTTGCAAAGTTCTTTTAGGATAATGCCTGACCCAACACCAATCTCTAGTGCTGAGTTTCCTCGATATCCCACCAACGAGTCCAGCATAAGGTATGTGTCGTCAGACGGTTGATATTTGGGAATTTTACGAGTCACACCGCGATTCAATTAGCTGTCTGAATTCTGGTAACACAAAAATCATCTTGATCTATTTGTCAGCCAACGGCTTCCAGGACAGTATAGCTTCAGATGCTGATACTCCTCGCTAAATCTACTATCTCATTTGGACTTAACTGACATATTCTCTTTGACAAATCTGAACCAGACTTGAGGCCTAGAACTGAGGCAACCTTGCGGACATTTCTTTTTCTTTGTGAGAATAATACTTCTATATTTTTTTTTACGTTGCAGGTTATTTGTCTTCCGGAGGGCACCAGTTTAATAACTTGAGATGAGACCGCCGGTGGTGGGCTGAATGAGGTATTTGATACCTCGAATAACTCTTTAACAATAAAGCAATATTCACATATTACGGAAATCGCCCTATAAGACTTCGTACCGGGCTTTGAACTGAGTTTTCTTGCGAATTCTTTCTGTACCATAATTACTGCCCTGTTAAACTTTTGATCGCTTAACCACAGTATAGTCTCCTTACTCCTTGAATAGGGAATATTGGAGACACAAACATCAAATTCAAAGCTCATCGAGTTAAAACTAAAAGGATTCACATTCAGCAAGTGCAGATTATTACACTTCGCCAATTTTAGCCTCGTAAACTCAAACTTGGCTTTGTCAATTTCAAGGGACGTCACCTGATCTGCATTCATGCATAGCTGCGACGTGAGGTCTCCCTCTCCCGCACCGATCTCGAGAACTTTTTCGGTTTTTGTTAGATTTGCCTCTCTAATGATTTGTTTCATAACCCCGAAATCGGTGAGTCTATGCTGCCCTAGCGAGTTTGGCCCTGTTAGTTTCATCTTCTCACGAATAAATTCATGCGAGCCTCACCGGTTATTTCTTCGACTATTCTCTTTGCTATCAGTTTAGCAGGGTCTTTTAAGCCAATCCTGTCCTGGATTTCCTGGAAAGATTCGAATCTCTTAGATTCCCTCCCTTTAATTAGCGCCATCATGTAGGTTTTGCCTATTCCGGGGATAAGCTCCAGAGCGTGTATTCTAGGAGTTACAGGTTGGGCAATATTCACATAATCGATAAATCTTTTTTCATTCTCTAACACAATTTTCTCGACTGTGGCAAGGAGTTCATTTTTAGCAGTCTGGGATATATTTGAGTATTCTAATCTTCCAAGGACGCTGATGATCTTTTCTCTACCATCCCTTCCGATATAGAGCCGTTCTCCTACTTCGAAAGTAGCGTTTCCATATCCAAGTAATTCTAACAATGTGAGTCTTTCTTCGCCAATTGCTTGTATTATTACACCCTCGCGGCCTCTTACAGTTGCGGATTTTCCGCGTTGTGTAAAATCCAATATGTATGCATACTCTTCGTATTTACGTTGCGGTTGGTGATGATGTGCGTAACTATCATCACTTCTAAATGTACGATCGGATCTGTCCACAGACATTGACAATGGTCTAATTCCCAATTAATTGAATAAGGGCTAAATATTTAACCTTCAGCTTTCTTTTTCAAGATGTCTAACATTTTTTCCAGAGTATTGGTCAAGATCAGTTTTTTCCATCCAAACGTAAATGATCTCAGTTCCTCAAGTGACTTGGGTACTATGTTAACTAATTCGACTGCCTCTTCTTCTCTCAATTCACATTCCTTAATTTGTTCCTCGACCATCTTACGTGAGGTTTCTGCATCGAGTTTTGAGAATCTTGTTACAAAATCAAATGTCCATCTTTGGATCTGGTCCATTTCGTCAGGTTTTACCTTCTCCAAAATCTCCTTGACCTCAGGTAATGTGATTATTTCTTTCTTTTCAATCTCTGTCATCGATCTAATTCACAGCCGTCAGATGTTTTACGTGGTTAAGCCTAGTTTGTAAGATTTTCTGCTTCTTACCGATAAGTACTGAGGTTTTTAATGTCCTTCTTCCAACTTGCAATACTATTCCAACCTTACCATGGTATCTTCTATGTGGGGTCGTTTTGTGTTCCCTCGGATCTATAGTGATGATTACCTTGTCACCGGGATTGTATTCAGTTAGCAGATAGGATAATCCCTTTGGAACGTTATTCTTCGTCATAACAGTGCGAGACTTTCGCCTATACCCATGTGAACTAGGCATTTTGTTTCCTGTATCCGCAGGCCTTAATTTAATAGTAACTACATACAACAATCAATATTGTTCTGGATCCGTAGCTCCCTTTTCTGAAAGCGAGAAAAGCACCTCAGTTTCTGGGTGGTAAGGACTGTCCACCATCCTTGCAACTCTATTCCTACCTGAGCGCTTCAGATAGATGCGGTATGTACTAGTATGGGCGACTACATTGCCGCCTGCCGGTTTGAAGGCATCTCCAAAAATTGAATCAGGTGATGATTGAATTTGGTTCGTAATTACAACAGCAACACCGTATGTTTCAGAGATTCTTAAAAGGATGTGCATAAATTTATTTAGTTTCTGCTGCCTTTCTGAGAGAGTCGCCCTACCCAAGAATTCCGCTCTATAGTGTGCAACTGCCGAATCCACGATAACAAGCTTGACCCCGTTGGCATCTATGATTGGACCTGTTTCATCTATTATTAATTCCTGGTGCGCTGAGTTGTATGCTTTAGCAACAATGATGCTATCGAGGACATGATTAGGTTCAATATTTCTTGCACTACATATGGAAACAATGCGCTCCGGTCTGAAGGTATTTTCAGTGTCTACGTAGATTGCTTTTCCGCCCAACCCTCCATGGGCAGTGTCGCGAGTTACCATCACGCACAAGCTGTGACATATTTGTGTCTTGCCAGTTCCATATTCTCCATAAATTTCTGTGACAGCCCGAGACTCCACTCCTCCACCAAGTAAGGTGTCGAGGTTTCTAGAACCTGTTGACGTTCGTTCCGCAATAAGTCGTTTATTGTACAATTTGCGTGCTGTTACAAAGCTTTTTTCTAATACGCCCGCTTCCTCAAGTCTTTGTCGAGCTCGGTTGCAAAGAACAGCTGATTTTTCGATATCCATTCCCGTAGCTTCTGAAATATCAACCGGTCCTCTTACAACCAAATCTTTAAGTGACCTAAATCCCGAGTTTTCAAGATGCGTTCTAGTGGCGATTCCTATCTCCTCTATGGAACAAAGATCTAGCGTTGTCTTTGGAGCATCGTTGTCACTCAAGGGCTAATACTGGTAAGCAATCCATTCTTAATTAGTCTTAGGCGAAAGGTTATTGTAATTTGAATCGTCCAATTAAATCTATCATACGCAACGAGTAAGACCTGAGAAAGAGATGGTCTATCCGATCACTCGCTTTGTGAGCCTAACGATAGAAAAATTTGGTATCAAATTCTATTACCCTAAATGGAAACACGGATTTAGCTCAAATCGATTTTATCGGATGTAACAATTAAATAGTAAAACTTACGTCTTGTTCCTTGTCTATCCTGGTGCAATAATTGCTAGTTGATTTGAACCTAAACGGGAAGCAAGTCATTATTATAGGCGGAGGAACAGAAGGCTTAAGAAAGTTGAGAGGGCTAGAAGATCAGAATTGTGAAATAATTCTAATCACAAACCGCCTTAATAAGATAATCAAGGGACTACGAGATAAGGGAAAACTCTTACTACGAAAAGAATACGTTAAAGATACCAGCTTTCTCAAAGATTATGAAAATCCATTCCTAATTTTGGCCTGCACTAATAATAAACATCTCAATCGTGTAATAGCTAAAGAGGCTAGTTTAAAGGGGGCATTGTCTTATGCAGTCGATGACCCATCGGTTAGCGATTTCTCCTATGCTTCTATAATTAATGTTGAAGGGATCCTTCAAATAGCCATATCTACCTCCGGAAGAAGTCCAATAGTTGCCAGACGATTTAGGATTAAAGCAGAAAGGGTTTTAAAAAGACTAGTGAGTAAGTCGGATATTGAAAACATACGACTCCAAGAAGCCGCTAGGAGAATGATTAGGACAAGAATACCCACAGTCTCTGAAAGAAAGGAATTCTTGTACTCTGTCATTAACAATGCTACAATCCAGAAGCTTATTAAAGAGGACCGTATCGATGATGCTCGACTGGAATTAGTTGCATTAATAAACTCTTGGGAGGGTAAGAGAAGCTAAATGACGCAATTCGAGCCCTTGTACCGAGAACAGCAATTTTGTAATGCTCGAATCACTTACAAGAAGGCTCCCATTCATCTTCTCGAAAGATTCACGTTTAAGAATGTTAATACAGCATATGCTAGATTCAGGGAGATCTCTCCTGATAGTGAGTGTGTTATTTTGCAAACATGCAATCGGGTGGAAATTTTTTTATCGTCAGCTGAAACTCAAGATGAACAAAAAATATTAGACATTTGGTCAGCGGTCACAGGCCTGTCAAAAGTGGACCTCTCAGATAATGTAGAGATAAGCTTTGGACAAGAAGCCATTCTGCATCTCTTGAGGCTAACTTCTGGTCTAGACTCTTTAGTAATAGGAGAGGATCAAATATTGGGACAGGTAAGAAGATCTTTTGAATTTTCAAGGTGCAATGGACATTC
>JAATVS010000627.1 GCA_014523695.1 Nitrososphaerales archaeon TH5895 | reverse complement strand
CAAAGAATCACCGACTTGTCTAACAGTGTAGCATCGATGAGGGATTCAAAAGAAAGAATTGCTGCAACATTGGTAGAGGTAAAGGCAATGGAAGAAGATGTTGCAAAGTTAACGAGAAGTCGTCACGAAATCGAGCAGTCTGAGGATTACAAAACCTATGCTCTGCTCGAATCTGAGGCCAGAGAAATGGAGAAAGATAAAGCTGAATTCCGCGATTACGTCTCTGATTTATTCTCTCATCTCAATCGTGCTTTCACGAAATATTCATATGGTGTTTCTAAAAGTGTTGCTGGAAAAATCGACAGACTTTCAAGCTCCCCTTGGGAGATATTTCTGAATCAGCAAGAAATTGATTCGGGCCGTTATTCTGAATCGTCCAACGGAAACATAGAACGAAATAAAGAGGACCAGGAGAGAATTGAGGCTTACAGAACATTGCTTGTTGAAATACGGGGAGCAGTCACCAAAGGCACAATAAGTTTAAAGGATTCCGAGAAGGTCTCGACTTATTTGAATAGGGCGATCGATACGTTTCCTAAAATTGAATCTAGGGGATGGGAGATACAAAAGAAGGCGATTAGTATAAAGCAAAATCAAAATCGCAAAGCATTTAATTCGATAAAATCACTTGACGAACAAATCCGGCGAAACAAGAGCGATATCGCAGAGAAGAAGATTCTCATTGAAGAGACACAAAACTCTATCGAAGAAAAAAGAAAGGAAATTCAACACTTAACTGATGAATGTAATAGTCTACTAACTGAAATAATCGGACAAGAGAAAATCATAACGACAACAAAGTATTGAATTGTGAACATACTAATCTTGCCGCCTACTCTTGTCCACAAACTAAGTCAAATGACCGTTTTCTTTGCGGTCGTTCATATGTTTGAAATTCCTCGAGGTTAAGATGTTGCTTGGAGGTAAAATCTGCAGGCTTCTATCAACAGCATGAGAAAGGGAAATAGGTAATGGATGCTTTTAGTCACACACAAATAGTTTGATACTGGGAAAGTTGTTTGGGAGGAGTTTTCATATTAAATTTAAAGATCGGACGAGTGCAGGGGAAATACTTGCAAATGTACTCGCTGATTATTTCAAAAAGGAGAACAAGAAGGCACCCATCACCGTACTAACGATACCCCGTGGAGGAGTTACGGTAGGCGACGCGATTGCCTCTAAATTCAGCGAGTGCGAATTTGATATCGTCGTCCCCAGGAAATTGGGAGCCCCTAATAATCCAGAACTTGCCATCGGGGCAGTAATGCAGGACCGCACGGCATATCTCAATGGACGTGTAATCCAAAAATTGCAGGTTTCAGCCGAGTACCTGAAAAGTGAAATAGACCGACAAGTACAAGAGATTCAGCGAAGAGTATCTCTTTATCGTCCTGCATCGAAACCATACAACATCGCAGGCAGATCAGTGGTTGTTGTAGACGACGGGATCGCCACGGGGGCTACTGTAATGGTAGTCATTAGGTGGATTAAGAAATATGAACCAGCGAGCGTCCTTGTCGCAGTTCCGGTTGCGCCAGAGGACACGGTCGCAGAATTGACTAGAGAAGGAGCCCAAGTTGAGGTCATAACCACGCCATCCTCGTTTGGGTCCGTGGGCCAGTTTTATGAAAACTTTAGTCAAGTCACCGATGAAGAAGTAAAAGAAGTTGCAAGAAAATGGGGACTCTTAGAATAGTACTGTTCGGAGGAACGCATCAGTCCAACGTTTGTCGAACAAAACGAAACTAATGCACGCTATGATCAGAAACGCCCAATAGTTCAAAGTCCTTACTTAAGATAACACAAGACATGACAAAGTCTAGCTATTTTCAAGTTCTAGTTTTATAACTTCTCCTAATTCTTTTGGCAAAGACCGATCACTGTTCTTTTCGGACAGAAATTGTTTCCAGCTAATATTCGACCCCTTGGAAGTCTCCTTGACAGCAGCATACTCAGCGGTCAGACTGTCATAAAGCTGTCGATGAAGGTAGCAGTATCTTCCTGAGTCGGCTAGGGGTATAGAATTTTGGCATACTGGGCAGGTTCTCTTCGACATTTAATAGACTGTAAATGTCCTAGTAAAGGAAATATATATTCCTCCTAGAATCTTGTCAATTATACGCACTATTGCTGCAACTAATGGTAGAATGTTTAGTCCTCCCCACATACGGTGTGAGATTTACTGTCCCTGCGCGTTGTCGCTACGAGAATTATGGACGCTGGCTGGTAATAAACGCCATTTTTGACGTAATGACCCGTTGCTGAACTGCCTAATCTTCTCATTATT
>JAATVS010000626.1 GCA_014523695.1 Nitrososphaerales archaeon TH5895 | reverse complement strand
AGTGACACTGACTGTTGCTGCAAACCCTACGGAAAGCAGCATTGTGGAAATTAACACTACTATAGAAATAGGTATTATCTGTTTCTTATGTGTCAATCCTCTATGCATTAGTCTTTCTATAGGAATCTCTTTTATATAAGAATTCGAATACAAGTAGTTATTGCTAACTGCAATGCAATGCATTGCAGTCAATACCACCAGTGATATTTTATCATTTTTATGCTCAGGACTTTATTAGTCTCTAACCAGTAACAAAGATAGAAAAAGAGAGGTGCGATTCGTATATTCAGTGTTATTTCTCTTTGTATACGCCTCCACGTGGTCTAAGGACAAGGCCATCAGCATTGGCAGTCTTTGGGTACATAGGTGAAGAAACAACAGAAATTAGAAGAAACATCGAAGCAGCCGCAGATATTACCCTACTTCTATCAAATACTGCGTTTATCTCCATAACTAAGCATCCCTCGGCATATTTAATATCGGCATTAGCGTATTTAATTGTTAGAGTTTTTTTGGATATTTTTCTGACTAGGCTATAGCTCCCGATTTCACACCTTCAAACGCGGATCTCTGTGATCATCAAATAATGTAAAAATACCATTCTCTTTTTCACTGGACTTCTGGGACATTTGGATTTCAGGAAATCATGACTAATGCCAAGACTTACACGGATATAGTAATAACCCAAGAGCCTGCTAATGATCCCGGTCCGTTAGCATCTTGGTCAAATTCAGTTGCACAAACCTGGTTAATACCACCGTTTGGTCAATGATCCCATAAATCCATTTTTTTACTAAATTTCTTTCAGGAATAGGGTATCACGCCTTTTAGCTCAGATTACAGACATCCCTTGTCATGTTCCAGACTATTGATAGTACCTAATCCTTAGGCTGCACTCGGTATTGGGATAGAGGGAAATCCATGGGCGATTATAGTGATGACCCAGTTATACGATTGCAGAATTCTGCAATTTTCACCGCAGCTTCAATCGATACAAGAAATTTGGATTTATTATAAAGGTTTTCTGCCATTGTATAGTTTTGGTTGCTTCTGTTCCCTTACTTGCTCCATATTTAGTACACTATATTCTGTTGAAGAACAGGTCTTTCCAATTTGTTTTTCTGATTCTTTGGAATCTCGATAAATGATTGTCTAAAAAAATAATAAATAACTAAATGATGCGAGCATCAAAAAATTTCCTAGCTGTATAACAAGAGCGACACAGTAACAGCTTGGCTCACGCTCTGTATAGTGAGAACTGAATCCAAAGCGTTTTGATCTCCTTGTTATTATTACTATAGTCATTATCCTGTGTGTTGGCACTATCATAATTTTTCCTGGAGACGACATGAAATGTAAGCCATTCCTTTAACCCATGGCCTTCTTTATTTCTATAAAATGTGGCTAGCACAGAAACTATTGATGACGATGTAGAATCAAATATGTCACTTGGTTGATTATAATCCATATTGATTGGCTCGTCTATGAATTCAATTTGATATTGAAATCCATCACTGGCCATCATAACAATATTAAAAAAGGATTCAATTTCAGACTTGCCTTTGAGTTGTATTTTCTCTCTTAGATCATTATTTAATAGAGTCCCTTTGCCCAACGGTTCGTATATAACACAGTCATCCGCAAACAGATTCAAAAGTCCTTGCATGTCTTTTTCGTTTATGAGATGAAAGTAGTCTGATACAATTCGACGGTTATTATCATCATAGTTGGAGTTCAAGTGTTACTACTCCTTCTTAGTATAGATTATTCCGTTCTGACGGTTTAGGTTCCGTGTATTCTTCAACACAATACTACGCCTTATAAGAATGATTGATAAAAATGATAGGTTTGCATCGTAATGCAGTGAAATATAATTGCTATCTACAACGATAAAAAGTGCAGCCAACTTCCAGGTGGCGAGAGGCTAATGCAATTGATATGTATAACTCATACTCTAATTTTTGCTGGTTAGTCTTTTGACGTTTCCAGACGCTCATTAACAGAAGCATCAGTATATTCATTCTTTTCTCTAGGTCGATCCCATTGTTATTGCAAGAGGTTCTTTGGACCGTTATGAATCTCTGTGCTTGGGGCTCAAGCCACCAGAATCTATTCTAATTATTATTTGGTACCTATTTTCTCCCATTGATACTTTGTTACCAGCATATTTGTAATTCTTGTATGGTGTTTAGCCTATTCTCATATTTGGCAATCTATCAAAAATTAATATATTATACTAATAGATAACATATTGATAAATAGCTGTTCTTGGCCTAAGTGTTGTGTCACATCCAAGTATAAGAACGAGAAGCATCACTTTCCGATTAGATCCTAATACAGTGGACAATCTTCAAAGGGAGGCAGACCAGAAGGAAATATCCTTAAATGTTTTGGTAAATCAGGTTCTTAGAAGATACGTTAAATGGGACACATTTGAACCT
>JAATVS010000625.1 GCA_014523695.1 Nitrososphaerales archaeon TH5895 | reverse complement strand
GGTGGAAGCGCGATAGTTTACCTTCCAACTAGCAATATTTCTTCTCCCTCCCTGCCTTTTGCATCTTCCTCTGTCACGACTCCTAGTAAACTTCAGCTAATAGCACTTGATGGTGATTCCCATCAATACGTTACTCTTCCATCAGTTGAGATGCCCATTCTCGAAAACTCCTATAAAACCGTTCTGGGAGAGGCATTTCAAGGTACTAATCCGTTTACAGGGGAGCAAGTAATCGTAGATAATATTGAAGCATTATTCTTGCTCAATGAGTCCAATCAAACCGTTAGTCTAGGATATGGAAGTAGTGTTGCCCTGCTTACGATAGTGAGATAGTTTTTTATCAGAACAACATCCAGTCCCTTTTAGTTCCATATAGAACAGATGCCATACCAGTCATACTTGAAGAAATAAATCCTGAAAACGGTGATCTTTATAAAAGTCACCGAGAAGGATTGTCCTTAATAGGATTTATACCAATCTTTTAATTTACTGGTCAATCGGATTATTGATTCTCATTCGTTGGCTTCAATCCACGACGAGAGGATTGTGACGCATTCCAACAGTATGACAAATTCGGATAAATTTTACTGGCTTCTACGTCAAGATTGGTTTACAAACAAGTTCATCCATGCATGATGGGCAAAACGCCGCTGAAAGATTCTCAGACTTTCAATCTTACTGCTAAAACCTTATCCAAGAGCATGATATCACATGATACTTTGAATTCATTGAAAAGTTGTTCTATCAATTCCCACAAATCAGAATTCGAAGCAGTGTGAGGCTTCATCACCCTCTCGATCTCAGACCGTTTGTCCCTCTCAACTTCAGGTAATCCCTTTGCCCCGTGGTAGTTTTCCAACTGACCTTTCCGGATATCTGGAACAAAGTCCGATACGTTTGAAGAAAGGATACGTTCTACGCGTCCTCTATTTGTAGATCTCCTAAGATGCTATCTAGTAAGAAATCCGTTTCTTTATTATGCAGAATCTGCATGTGCAGTTTACTTAGAAGTGAATCTGCCATTTGAGGAGGAAAGAGGTCTAGTCAATTCGTATACTTCTTGAAGTTTTGATTCAACGCGCTCTGCTGCCTGCTTGTAATTGCGAAGATCCTTCACTTGAACATTTCTGGTTACTACGCATCGTATTTTCATAACATCGGGGGGATGCTGTGCGACACGGAGCCGAAACCAAATTTTCATTATTGGAAGCTAAATCAGTGGCACTGAGGTTTTGCTGACGATTATTAATTTTGTATGCAGATGGGTCAATCTGGGGATAATCACCAACGCTTCTCATTTTCACAAAATAATGAACCTCCCTTATGAGTAAATTAGTCTCTATGAGTAACACTGAGTAACATTATATAGAGCACCGGTATTCAGAGCCCCAATCTAATAGTTGCACGTTGGAAATTACCAGGGATATAATGTCACAGGCCAAATATCAAATTTATTTGGAATTATTGGCTCCCTTGAAGAAATTTAAATTATTAAAAATAAATTCTAAAAGTTAGCCAGTTTGCCCACCGTTACTTCGACTTTTTTTAATCATTAGGTTCGGAAAACCTAAGGCCAACGAGAACAAATTACCGCAATCATTATAAGATCTGAACAATACGAAGAAATTTGGTAACTTGATTCATAAGAGTAATAGCTCACGTGGGAGTGAACTGTCCTTGGTCCTTTTAACTATGACTGCATTTTGTCTCGCAATTTTGTTCTCATTTCCAGTCTTACAAGAATCTAACATTCTTTCAAACTCACACTCATTCTCGTTACAGCCTGCATTTGTTTTTGCTCAGTCTACGGATGGCCCTGTACTAAGATATTCAGACGATGTCAGTAATCCTGCATTTACTCAGCCTGGCTTTACTACCGAAGTAGTAGCTGATGGACTATCCCTGCCCACCACAATGGCCTTCCTATCACAAAATGATATTTTAGTTCTAGAAAAAGATAAGGGGACGGTCATGCGAGTTATCGATGGGGAAGTACAACCTCAGCCCTTGTTGGATGTTAGTGTTGCAACTGAAGTAGAAAGGTGCATGTGCGGAATTGCCATTTCTCAAAATAATGAGACAGGGAAAACGTACGTGTTTCTGTACTATACTGAAGCTCAAGGTCAAGATGGGGGGGCTCCAATAGGGAATAGGCTATATAGGTACGACCTTGTAGATGGTCAATCTGGAAGTACGACCGGCGTTGCTGGTTTTGATTCAGATTCTACGGCCCCAATCAGTACGTCTTCAGCGGCCAAACTGGTTAATCCTAAGCTATTACTAGATCTGCCTGCGGTACCTGGTCCTCGACACAACGGAGGCGCAATCACCATTGGACCAGACAATAACTTATACATACCAATT
>JAATVS010000624.1 GCA_014523695.1 Nitrososphaerales archaeon TH5895 | reverse complement strand
TTTTTAATCTTTTATACCTTATTTGCAGTTCCAGAATACAATTTACAATGCAGTTTATACATACCGGTAATTGACAACCTAACCTTTTCTCTAGATCTGTGTCTATATTAGTATTAGAGAGAAGGCAACAGCTACAGCGTAGCATACCGAATTACTTAAGTCTTTACTAATAATATAAACAAATGGAATTATAACTGACCCTTGAACTATTTAAATTGCTTTACACGCATCATGTTTTGTAGTACTAAAGCTTCACTTTAGTTTCCCTCATAACTGCAAGAACAAATATTCCAGAACCCAATGATATCCATGCGACTACCTGAATGGCAGTACTTAAACTTGACACATCTGCAATGAAACCTATCCCAATAGCCCCAAAAACAAATCCCAAATCCCTCCAAAATCTATAGACACCTAAAGAAGTAGCCCTCCAACGTGGATTAGCTAAATCACTTATTGCAGCAAGCAACGTAGGATACACAAGAGCTGTTCCTACACCTAAAAGGATCATGCCAAAAATTAGTCCAAAGAAGATACTTCCAGACATTAGTATTACCCAAATACCAACTGCTTGAACAATCATCCCAGGATAAATGAGGCTCTTTCTACCTAGGCTATCACTTAGAGGGCCTGTTGCAAGTTGTAAGAATCCCCATACACCAGGGTGTAACGCTTTTAGAAATGCAGTGTCGTTTATGCCTATTCCAAGAGATACAAAATAGATTGTAAATACACCCCAGGTTACACCAAATATCAAATTGTTAACTAACCCTGCTTGACTAGCCGCTAATAGAGACCTGTTTTTCCAAGAAGTTTCTAAGAATATCTGTTTAAAGCTTAGATTGCTTTCAGCTGATTGGTATGGCCAGTTAGTAAAATGGGGATCTTTTTCTGAAGATTCTAGCCTTTGTTCTAGAT
Organism: Nitrososphaerales archaeon TH5895; assembly: GCA_014523695.1. Taxonomy (GTDB): domain Archaea; phylum Thermoproteota; class Nitrososphaeria; order Nitrososphaerales; family Nitrososphaeraceae; genus TH5896. The sequence goes on along the minus strand of JAATVS010000624.1, from coordinate 9,196 downwards.
CTTCTTCGTCCTTGTTTTGTCCATTGACTTTTCTATCTTCTTTTTCCAGCTCCAGTTCATTTTTTAATTCTAATTCTGTGAATCTTGATGTATCTTTAACAAAGGCCACAGATATTACTAAACCAAGTATCGAAAAGGCAATTCCTAAATAGAGTGGATATGGTTCTAGGCCATATATAGCCGCTATGTAACCTGTGAAAAAGCCCACCAAAGCAACTGCAATATACCCTGCAAATTCATTCAGTCCTAGTGCGAGTCCTCTTCTCTCCTTTCCTACAAGATCAATTTTCATATTTACAGTCATTGACCACGCCAGACCTTGGTTTACGCCTAACAGTACGTTGGCAAACAAGACCCAATTCCAAGTAGGGCCATAGAGCAAGATGAACGGTACAGGCACAGCAAATAGCCATCCCAATACTAAAACCTTCTTTCTGTTCCATCTGTCGGATAGGCTACCAGCAAAGAGATTGAGTATAGCCTTAACAATTCCAAAACTGGCAATGAAAGATAGAATTAATACATTAGATTCTAGGCCAAATTCTTCTTTTCCCAGAAGTGGAACTACTGTTTGTTCAAGACCAATCATGGCTCCTACAAATGCATTGACTAATACCAGAAGCAGAAACTGATTGATATTTGCTTTTAGACCTAGCCTTATGGCTGGAATCCTGCCATCATTTTTATCGTCGTTAGTTTCGCTATGATTCAAGATATCTGAGCATACTATACAGAAGACCCATCTATTACAATATTTCCTTTTTCAACGAAAGCTGCTTAAAATAACTTTTCCGTGTGTTTACGATGTTTGCTTTATCACGTATTTAACATAGCCTTCGATATATCAATCACTAATACAGATTCCTTCGTCCACCATTGCCATGAATTACTGGCCAGCAACAGCAATTTAGAACATGGCAGCGAGGACACTCAGTTGATGATTTGCTCTGCATACATTCGTGTGGACTACAGCCACAATCAATACATGTTATTTTCATCTGTTACACATCATATGGTACCTAGTATTTTAAATGATCCTGGTGTTCTAATGCCAGAACATAACTTTAGTCGTATTTGTCATGCAATCATGCATAGATTGGAATGATAAGACAAATAATTGAGATAGAATTCTTTGAGTTATTTTAATCCACTATATTTTTGAATTCCGTAATAAATCTAACTTCGGATCCCGGTTCCTTAGAATAGATAAATCCTGGTTCCTTAAAGCATTATTAAGGAATCTTAAGTCCCTGCGTTGATACCTATCTTGAACTACAGAATCTAGTGCTTCTTCAGGCGTAACTTTGGACATACTAGTATTTTGTAATAAGACTCTATAAGTTCTTTTTTTTGAATATTTGAGTATAACTAATCATACTTTACATATAGTCTTTCCTTAAATCCATAACACAACTTTGCACAATCCTCTTATGCATATAGTATAAGGCAAAAATTAGAATCGCAACAGAAATTATTCTTAACGGGATTTGATAAATTGTGAGGAGATTAGTAGTAATGACACCAATACTACCGAATGTAGATATCAAAAGAAATCCTACAGATGAACAACTACTACACACACCGGAAATGATGCTCAGAGACGATCCAGAAAATAACGATTTCCTGCGAATCTTCAGTCTGGAGTGCCCTATAGCATAAATATTCATGCTAACTAAGATTTCCAATAGGATCGAAACTATTGTAGTCAAGATAAATCCTGTAATCGCATCTTTGGGTAGATAAAAGATCCAAATTGGTTCAAAGAATATGAGTTGGTCAAAGACATTGAATAGGATCCAAATAGGAATTGTAACAGCTGCAGCTATTAGGATGTACATAGGTGTCGAAAATACGACTTTAAACGACTTTAAACGATAGTGGTAATGAAATCAACTCTTTAATTCTTTAATTCATCTAGCTTCTTTTCAATGACAGATTGGAATGCAGGAAAAGGCTGTGCTCCTCTTATTATCTCCAGATTTGAGCCGTCGATGCTATTTACTATAATAAAAGAAGGAGTATCAAAGAATCCCTGTGAATTAGCAAGCTTGACATCATTACCGATAAATTCCTTATGCCTTTGAGCCTCAAAACAAGTGTTGAATTGCTTCACTTCCAGTTCTGGTATTTGAGATGACAGCATTTTCAAATTATCTTTATTGACCCATCCTGAATCAATACCTTTCTGATTCTCATATAATACCTTGTAAAATTGCCAGAACTTTCCTTGTTCGTTTGCACATTGAGCAGCCAGATGAGCGCCCATAGAATCAAATCCTCTATTCGGAAGGTGTTTGAAAACTAAAGCTATCTTTCCTGTCTGTATATATGTCTCATTAATTAGGGGTTCAGTATTTTTTACGTGCCTTGCGCATAGATGACATTGAAAGTCACTAAAATCTATTATAGTAATGGGAGCTGTGAGATTTCCAAGATAAGGTGAACCCTGTTCTATCAGATTTGATAATGAAAATGGTGATGAACCTATAGAATCATTAGTTTGTGCCATCGCTGAGGTACTATGGTTAAGAGAAAGGATATTAGGCGAGAATAACAAAATACCAAAAATAAGCCCTGTCATTACTACTAATGTCGATAAAAGTTTAGCTCTCATACGATTTTGTCCCTGCAAGATGTTTCCATTATTCATCATAGAATATCAAATAAAAAAACATTAACCTTTCTTATCAAATATCCAGCGCATTACCTCACCCAATTAACGGTGATTATACGACTCCGTGTCAGGATGAAATGCGACCCACTCAAACCAAAATCCTTCATCGTATGGCAAACGAATAAGCTCTCTTCCTTTTAACTCTCCCTGAACTGAAATTCCTTCGAAATTCCATTCACTCCCTGTATTTAGGTCTACAAAGGTGTTATTCTGAGGATTGTATTTGAACTGCAAAACTTGATTGCCAATGACAGGATCAAATGCTCTTACCATAAAAGGGAATGATGAAAGTAGCGCTATAGATTTGTTATTGATTTTATCATTAATTATTTTATTGTCTTCTATGTCTTGAAGTTTGTATGCTTTGTATTGGCCGTTATTTTCTAGGCCTATAACAATTTCCTTTGGTCCAAGTCTATCATCTTGATTAGATATTGGAAACAGTACTTCTGAATTAGTATAGTAATTTCTATATGGATCTGCGCCATACGGTCTACTAGATCCTGTATCCCTTGAGAGTACCTTACTTTCTGGATATAATTCCATCCATTCCTTCCAATTTGCAACATCAAAAGGAATCCTTTGCAGATTGACCCCTGCATATTTGCCTACTATTCCCTGTGCAAGCGCTTGACTCCATAGTGAATCACTTGTTCTATCATACATTACTAAATTGCTATTATACAGCTTACCTGAGGTTCCAAACTCTACAGTATTGCCATCTTCTAAAGTGCGATTAAAGACTTGATTAGTAAAACATAATGGACAGTAAGTTATTGCTACTGGAACTCCACCTACATTATCATTTACAATTTCATGCCAAACTAATATCTGAAGTGGATATGCACGGATATCTCCATTGACATTTAGTCCAACAACTAATTCAGAATCTTCTAAGATTTCATCAGCCTCTTTTATTGACGTAAACTTGGGATTGTCTATCGATGGAATTCCATCAGGGGGTGGACCTCCGCTGACTAATTGATCTAGTGGAACAATACTTTTTACTTCTTCTTGAGCTGATAGTGCTGTTGTCGACCTTGAAGTAGAAGTGGAAAGAGGATTATTGATATTAGAGTGGGCTAATAATAGTGTAATTATAATTCCTATACCTAAACTCACCACAACCATGAGAGTTATTCCTAGTCTCCTGCTCATTGACACTTTAGATATCAATATTGTACATCCCCCTTTCCTACTAATTTGCTCTCTATTGTACTTTGGTTTATGTTCTTGCTATCATCATCATCATTATAATTTGAATGCGTCCCCTCTAACAACATTCTTCTTTCAATTAGCTCTTGTCTAAGGTGTAATATTGAAAGACCTGCAAAGCCTAAGACTATAGCAAGACCAACATATGACAATAGTGTAGAATATTCGATCAGTATTACAGAAACTGTACCGCCAAAAATAGAAGGCAACATTGATAAAATAAAGAGCCAGCTCCCACAACATCCTAAAGGTACTAGAGAAAAGAATGAAAGAAATGAGCTCATGAGAGTACCTCCACCCGTACCCGTACCCGTACCATCAGTTCGCCGACTTATACGAAAAACACGCCAGATGTCTTTATGTTGCTGCTTATGCGTTCTTCTCTCATCTAATCTACATCCTAGTCCTTTACTATAAGTTGATGTGAATACTTGTATTCCTATGCCTATTGCAAGACCAACGATTATGATACCATTTACTTTTAATGCAGCGCTAATGGCCATACTAGGAGGAAGATTAGGAGTAGTTATAACGACAACAGCAAGGTAAATGATTGCGGTAATTATACCAACTATTACGCCTTTCACTAAAGCATTTCTTGTGTTACGACTTAAATTACTAGAAATGGTTGCTAATAGTTTGACCTTCATAAGGGCTGTTACCACTGTATTACTATTTGATTTCTAGTATATATCGTCATACTCCAACGGTTAAAGAAATGATTGAACAGCTAAAGACTATTGTGAATGTCATTCTTTAACCTTTATACACTACTCCTTAAGCCCTAGTCAAAGAATAGAATAGAATGGATAGTTAAAGGCTACTGGCATTTAGAGTATTGCTAGACACAAGAAGCTTTCCCAATGTTGTAAGATTTATGATCATCTTTCCTCTATCTCCTCTTTCGACTTCAACTAAACCTAAATTAGCCAAACCTTTTGAATCTTTACCTCCTTGAACATGATAGCTCAAAAGAGGCTTGCCAAGTCCTGATGCTTGTTCTAACTCCTCTAGGCTATTAATCGTCCCTCCCATGCCATCAATGGTCTTGAGGATCTTTATTTTGGCAGTAGAAATTATCTCATTGTAACTTAATTTTAGTACTGGCATTAGCAAAGGAACTGATTTTGTTGAATCCATTCCAAATGCTTTAATCCCATTTATAAAAGCAGCAGAAAGGGCTGCACAACCAATTAGCTTATCCCCACTGCTTACATTCATTAGGACCTGTTGAAAGTTTCTGCCTTCAATATTCAAAATTTCGTTCACTCTTTCCATGGTATCTCTGATAACATTTTCCTTTGTTACTAGGTGTATCATAATAGGGAGTCCAAGCACATTCTTGATCTTGCGTGCAAATTCTTCGGCCTTACTCTTATCTGAGTCAAAACAAATGAATGCCAACTTCTGAACGGGAAAGCTCCTAATTCCTAAAGCTATCCCTTCCTGTCCTTCCGATCCGTAGGTTGCAATCTGGAGGGTGGCTAACTGCTGAGTCGTGAATCTAATGATTCCTCCTATCTAATAAGATAAACCTCTAACTGTTCAAGTTTACCTTTAACAGTCATTATCCTAAGTTGAAATAACCGAAAAAGACATGGAAAGAAAAATCAAACTGAATAGTCTTTATCTTATGTTGGTGTAGACTTTTTCTATCAGGTTGTCAGCTGCTGCTGCTGCTGCGGCTGACTAAACTGTTGACTTCTGTGTTCGAATACTGTCTCTGCATTAAAGAACGGGCAATTAACCACATGCATACCACCCATAGCAGGAGTAACTGATATCAACCCTGCCTGCTGCATTTCCGCAACATCATTCACAGTTTCTAGCACTCTTGCTTGTAAGGGGTCATTCCATTCTATAAATGAAATAAACCACATGGGGCTATAATTTTGATCGCCTGGTGCACTTTCGCCTATTCCTGCTTGGAATCCCATCGGTCCGGAACCATTTATTCCATTTGTAAACTGGAACAGACCGGGAGCTACTGGAGTTCCGACCAATTGTTCGTTAATAGGTGCGTGTGATACCCCCATCATATTTGCAGGCATCTCAGGTGTTGCATCGGTCACAATATAGTATATCGTCTTTCCATCAGGACCCCATCCTCTATGAGCTACCATGGTTACAACCATATTTTCTGTGTCTATATTCAATACTTGTCCTCCCACGTATGGAGTTTCATCACTTATGTTATTTGCATCTTCTCTTACCATCAATGATCCATTCTGCCATTGAATAGCTGGGTGATTAACAACTATATCCGTGTCGTTGATAGAAAGCTCTCCATTCTGCTCTGCAGTTGTAATTTCCTGTGCTGATTTCAATTCTCTGGCAGTTGCATTGTCATTCCATGTGACTTCATTAACCTCCCATAATGGGCTATATCCTTCATCTTCTGGCTTAGCATTTACGACTGGAATCTGAAATCCAAATGGACCGTCGCCAGCAACTCCATTAGTAAATGCATATGCTTGAGCTCTAGCTGAATCTGGAGTCTGAGCTAGTGCTGGAGCATAATTTACTTTAAAGCCCGTCAGATTCGTGGCGAAAGCAGCTGTCATTTCATCTGAAACATCTGTTGCAATAAAGTATATCTCATTGCCATTCTCATATCCCTTCAGTAGGGGGATATCTATCGGTACGTTCGTTCTAGCTAATTTTAACACTGAACCAGGTTCGGTCTCTTCCGTTACCTTTTGTGCAAAAACTTGTTGTTGCAAAGGGAATACAGTTGCTGCTGCCGCAGCAGCAGAAGTTAACAAAAAAATTCCTACTGCAAGAGTCAATGCTGTTGTTGTTGAAGGATTCCTAAAGTATACATTGCAATTTATCTTCATGATCTATTTCATGGAAAGAAAATGAATTTTGGTATAAAAGTAGATCCTTGAATACTAAAATAAATTCTTGAACTGTCAAAGATTATCTATGACTCACTACAAGCAAGCTGCACAACAACAAACTTTCGTACAAATAATGCTAATCCTAATATGGACTAGTCTGTTCTAGAATAAAGAGTTCGGGAGCTTCAGATCCTTAAAAAAGGAAATATTGCTAAATTCTTTGTTTAAGCTTGTGAAATGCTCTTCTTAAATCATTTTCTGCATAATGGTAAAATGTCATTGCGCCAGCAGAAATAAGCATTCCTATTCCAAAGGCAATGAAGAATTCTATTCCGAACATTCCTGGTGCCACAAACCTTTCACTAATTCTTAAGTATTGCCCTTACGTATACCTAAAGGTTACAGATCCTATGACAGTGGTAATGGTAATGATAATGATAATGCCACAAGTAAATCTCTAATTCGCTAAGTCATCTTGGACCTTTGAGAATCCTCATGATTGCCATCGCTCTACTTCCGTTGCAAATTGGCAGCTGCTTCTCTTAACAGTCTATCTACTTTACGTTTTTGTCGCAAGGATCTGACTAATTTCATTAAAAGTGGACTTGCAACCATGCCTAGGATCATGCCCAACAACATGTCTTCCATAGAGGAGATTATCATTATTGTCCAACTGCTCCCATGATGCTGTATATGGAGGTCTAAACTAAAAAAGTTGTGAGTAAAATTACTGATGCTAAAACGTTTTCAAAATAATAATACTAATTCAGAAGCAATGATGGTTATTCTTACACATACAATACAGTACTAATGCAAGAAGCGACTACGCTGATTTTTATTTACAGATAGTTTCTATTTCTTGATTATAGTTTTAAGCCTTTTTCTAGTTTCTTGCACAAATACAAACACAAAGAGTCCAGAACCTAGAGAAAAGCCATGCAATATTATTTGATAATTGTCTTGACCAGTATTAGAGTAAATTTGAGACCTGTCAAATGATCTTGTTAGTCTGTTCCCCAGGGATTATCAATGATAACACGCCATGTACCATCTAACTGTTGACGTAAGACATCTGTAGCTATCGAAGCAAGATTGACGGGTTTACCATCGGGTCCAGTTCCACTGAACGACCATTCACTGATTACAAGAGCAAGGTCACTTGTCTGGAATACTCTCTTTATTTTGGACTCTAGCTTACCCCGCATATCGACGAATCCTTGCAGACTTTGACGTATATTTGCTCTACCATTAATGAACTGTCCTGGCTGAGAGGCAAAACATGCATCAGATTCATAAAACATCATCAAAGAATCTAGGTTCCCTGAATTGATGCATTCGGCTACAGAATGAAGTACTTCTTCAGGTGTGACTTTGGACATTTAATTGTACTTTTGTAATGATATACACCATAAGTTCTTTTCCTTGAAGTAGCATACTTGTCTATACTTATCTGCTCTATCAGTCTCATATATTCATAAACAATTAAAACTATATCTAGAAATTTCATTACGTAGTTAGCCATAAGATTCAAGGTGGCGGCCAGCATTTCATGTTCAGTAAAATCCGAACAGATCATTTGGTCTCAAGACGTTTTGTAATCGTTTAATACAGAAAGTAAACTGCACTGCCTTAGAGTATTATCTATGCGTAGACGCATGCTCCTTAATATGGACTTCACAAAAACATTGCATGCAGACTTCACACTGCTGATCGCATACCCTTTGACATACGCCACAAACTCCTTGCGACAATTCACTACTCAATGCGTTTGTCTACTTTATAAGGTTAGGTAGAATGACTGGAATTGTATTCTTGAGTTAGTGTAGATCCACACGTTATCATTCTCATCCCTAATTTTATAATTAAAAGACAAATTCATAAAACTGCTACGATAGCAAACCTAGGACCACTACCATAGCAATTCGGATTGTTTCTATACTTGTCGGACGGAAATCGACCCTACATAAGCGGATTGTGCAGAATTGCGTTATCGAATTTGAGAAATACTAAGCAAGAGCACAACTGCACAAAGGGATGGAATACTAGGGAAAAATGTACTGGATGTACAGACCAACTGATCTTTAAATTTCATTACGTACCTATCTTTTATGAGGTCATACAACAATTATGCGCATTGCTATCTGTGTTAGAGACAACTAACACTTATTAAGGCACCTAATTAATACATTAATGTGTCCAGGCATCTACTTTTAATTGGCCTACTGACCTTTATTGGATCGTCAATAATCGTCATAGGCGTGATTTCAGGAGTGTATAAAGATTTTATACTGAATAGTTTGAGTGACAATGGTACAGTTATTAGCAGAACAAACAGTCCAGACTCCTCAATCGGTGGCCATGTACCTGGCTATCCGATCGGTGACTCTTCAGGGACAATTATAGATCCAATTGATCAAGTGGTTGATTCTCAAGATTCAGTAGTTGATCCAGAAAAATATCTCCG
>JAATVS010000623.1 GCA_014523695.1 Nitrososphaerales archaeon TH5895 | reverse complement strand
TATCATTGCCCTAAAGGCAGCTATCGCGTATATCTCCAAGATTAACATTCTCCGAATTGAAGAAAGAATACGTTATCTTACACAGTATCTAATCGACAGGCTTGCTGAATTGAAAATTCAGGTCCTTTCTCCTCTTTCAAACATACATAGATCAGCCATCATCGTATTTAAGAGCAGATCTCCAGAACATTTGGTCGCGTATCTAGGAAAAAAGCGAATAATAGTGTCTGCGCGGGGTGGAGGTATCAGGGTATCGCCTCACTTCTACAATGACGAAGGTGATATTGATAATTTGATTTCTGCTTTGAAGACCTTTCAAGCATGATTCAACGTATACAGTCAGAACAAGCCCATCCCCCTCTTAAATACTCAATTCGTATTCAATTACATTTACTATTGTTGTCCCTTTTTGCAAATGGACTGAATTTTTTCCAACAATATTGACCTAGATCAAGGGACATAGGATCAAAGAGAGTGCCTAGAAAAAGATTTAATGTTCGGTTAGTATGGCCTGTGATCATCAATAAAAGCAAATTTAATAACGATAAATGGAAAGATAATAAAACAAATTGCGAATTGGTTCATATGAAATCCCTGAGGTTAGATTCACTTCAGGGGCCTTCAACGACATCAAGAAGATATATGATAATGTTAAAAGCGTAGAACGTCAGATTCACGCAAATGATCTTGCTCTCTTGCTTGGATACAAAACACCTACAAGCGGAGGTTTTTACAGGAGAATAAATAGTTTAATTAGCTATGGACTGCTTGAGGGAAGAGGAAAATTTAGAGTCACAAAAAATGGTGAAGATATTCTATATCCACGAGATGAAGACCACCGAAAACTGCTGCTTCGCGAGTCAGTATTAAGAGTATCATTATGGAACGAGTTTTACAAAAAATTCAAGAGGGATTTGCCTGAGAACCTCTGGCTTGAGATTAAGGATTTAACAGGCGTTTCATCCGCGGAAGCACAGAGCGTTGAAAAGGAGGTCCGAAGGTGGTACTTGAATGATACTGAACCAATTGCAGGTGAGGATTCATTGCTAACCCCTCCCGATAAACTACGAGGAGGTCTAGGCAATGATTTAGCCGAGGATGCACCCAGAAATCTGAATTTTCAAAGTCTTCAAACTTTAAGATCCAATGAGATCGAGGAAATCCCTTTTGCAGGAAAGTACGCCATCAAGAAACCAGCAGATGAAGATATACGGAAATCATGGGAGAGATTGAAAAGGTATATGGAAATATATCTCGAGGATTTTAGTGAGGAATCATCGAAGGGGGCTGTTGACAGCGAAACCTCAGAAACCAACCTTGAATAGAATAACACTTCTTTGAGGTCCGCAGAAAACATCTTCCTCCATAAACATCTTGACAAAACCGTATCGCTTGTCCAAAACTCAATTACATTGTGGTGTAACGGATTTTCAGGTAAATTCAAATAGTAATCTAGGCGTTGCGGTAATGGCATGGACAAAAGAATGTCAGGGAATCTATTAAATGGATAGACTCAGACAAAGTAACGCAACAAATGCACAATGCATGTGTTACTATTTACAGGCTATCGTGTTAACCTCCTCCCGCTCCACGAGGGAATTAATCCAGAGTACCAATGATCCTACATGTTTACTGTAGTATCAATGATCATCGCATTACGGGGGGTTCACGGAGTGTCTCCAAGCGATTGATTGTGAAATTAGTTGTCGTAGGTGTGATTCAAAAGTAATTCCACAGGGATGCGAACCATACAGGCTTTCACAGCGCATCTATCCCAACAATCTAACGAGATTCATATGTCTGATGAGTAATTTGCAAAGTCAATAACAGCACAATGATGAGACTTTTGTATTTGCTTTGCGTATACATAGTTTTACAACTGAGCACTCAGTATTGAAATCGTCTAACGAACTTGCTTTAGTGCCCTTAGAGCACCATTTACAATTCCTCTTAGATCCGCTTTCGTATTAATAAGACATTGTAGTTAAGTAACAAATATCAGATTTCAAAGTACCCGTTTACTTTTCTAACCAAATCGTCATTAGAGATCGGCTTCCGTATAATCCTATCTGCAGAAATCTCAGGAAATACATGTTTTCTGTACTCCTCATAGTACATCTCCCCCGCGGTCAGGAAGCAAACTTTCACTTTTTTATCTTTTTTTCTAATTTCCTTGTATAACCTAAATCCATCCATTTTGGGCATCACTACGTCTATAATTATCAGATCGTAAAGACCCTCTCTGTAATTTTCCAACGCAACTAGTGAATCGTTAAAAGAATCTACTTTGCAGCAGAAAGATAGGTCTTGATGCATACCTTCCAGTATTATCTTGAATAAGAAGGTGACATCCTGCTCGTCATCGACTATCATTATTCTCCTAAACTTGTCCATATTCTTGTTCTTGATTGGACCGGGCATCATAACTTTGGTGGCCTTTGTGACTGCAGATGATCCTCCTGTTTCAACTAATGCTTCCCGACTAACTGGACCCGTATCATGTGCCAAGCTCCGAATGTGCTTATTCGTTATAGCTTCATCGTAATGGGCCTGGTTTAGTTCCCTATATATTGAAATTCCTGTTGGCGCCACAGCGGTCGTGAAATTGAGCGTTCTCATCCCAATGTCTTGTTCTGGTTCGACTTTCTCATGAGTGTCACTACATATCCTCAGCCATAATTCGGACAATAGTCGGGAAAATCGCATAGTATTGTATTCTTGTCGCTCCTCATACAGCTTGCTTAATTGTGAAGCAGATTCATTATTGCCAAGTATTACAAATAATAATTTGACGAGTGGATTGTAATTTAATAAGCAATGCCGTTGTATTCTAAGGTTCTTTCCTTAAGAATCAATGAATAGACTCCCTGACAGTAAACAAACTGAGGTTCTATAGTCATATTATGGATAATAATGATTTCCAGTCATGTTTTAGTGTAATTTACACGGGAGAGATGACTTTTAAGCAAAATGGAGCATTTGAGGCTAACCGCGTAAGGTTAGGGGGTCCTAGTGAAGTAGTAGATTGGATAAATTTGCAATGACACAGAAAGTTAAACAAGACATCACAAAGGCCAGATCTGATAACGGAGTTAAGACAATAGTAATCCTTGATGACGATAGAGATATCACAACTACTTTCAGAACGATATTGGAATCAGATCTCATCTCGAAACACAATATAGCTTTGCGATTCAGGGTGTGTACTTCTAATAATCCTGAGCAATTCCTGTCTGATTTCGAACCAGGGCGCTACGATTTGTTGCTTATTGATATCAATATGCCATGCATGGATGGGTTTGAAATAACAGAAGGCTTCTAGAAGTGGATCTGAACTTGCGAATCTGTTTCATGGCTGCAGGTGAGATAAATTATCGAGCATTGAGAGAAATCCACTCAATACGGAGTATGGGTGTTTTATAAAAAAGCCAATTTCCGCTGAGGACCTGATACACAAGGTGAGAATTGAATTAGAATAGATGATTTGCAGGTAGTGAAGATGCTTTACAGTTAGGATTTTAAGTTAGCCTTCGAAAGATTCCCAAAGGAAATGAATAGAGGTACATAAAAATTCGTAGAAGTTAAGCGACTAACCTCCTATTCATGTATTTGATATTTAAAAAAGGGGCTTTCAGTCACAACCCAGATAATCCTGAACCAGTTTGTTTCAAGTACGATATATAAACCACTAACAGTAACATACTCATGTTACAACCAGACATGAATTTGCGTCGCATACGAAGCAGTAGGAAAAATTATTCTAAAGGTCGACTTTTTGCTGCAAAGCCAATATGTCGGGTGGGACAATGCATCTGGTTGAGCCTATTTAGCTGTCAGCCGAATTGCTCGTGACAAGAATATACCTACATCAGAGAGGCCAATACGAAAGATGTCATAGAGAGAATTGATACAACTCCGGCTATTATTTACATCATCATAGTACAATTAGAGCTTACGCAATTTATTGAAATAGAGTGCTAGTGAATCGCCAATTTGTCTTTAACCTCTCTCAAGAAAAACATAATGGGGGCAAAAGTATACATGTGGTGTACCGATAGAATAATTTTTTCAAAATATAGTGTCTGCAATTTTCTTCGGACTCGCTAAATTCTAGCAAAAGTCCAAATGAGGTTTCTGTTACCGTGCTCCAAGATACTAACGTATCTATATACGTGTTTTAGAAAAATTTCTAACGGTGCATATTCACAGATAATTCTAAATGCTCTCCCTCAATTAGATGCTATGTTGCTTGGTACGGCAGGAGCGTAGATAGTTCCTGTCTGTAGGACTCCGGTAAGGAATATACGTAGTCTAGAAAGTTCGAGTAGACTTCAACCTGCTTATTGCTTAGCCAGAAAAGATATGACTAGATTGACTGAATACTTTCAAAAGGGCAAGCCAAACAACACTGTAAGTCACTCAGGATATCCTAAGGATCCGCAGATGAAAGCAAGTGATGCAAAGAGGTACTGACATAACGGTGGTTCTAATCAAAATGGAACATACTCTGCTGTAGTGGAGGGTAAGACGATATTTGGATTATCATAGTTCAGACTAGATCACTAGTAAATCACGTTAACTATATGGGCCGGGTCGGATTCGAACCAACGACCCCCGCCATGTCAAGGCGGTATCTTAACCAGGCTGGACCACCGGCCCTCTTAGGATGTTCTCGTGTCCTGGCCTAAATATATGTTCTCAGAAGTGCTAAGGATATCATCTTGAGGTAGCAAAGAATGTGCCTTGTACTAACAGTATAAATCCCACTGGCTGTTGCTAAGATTGATCGATACGTATTGAACACTTCTCAGAACTCCTTTGTTCAGTATGAAAAAGATGCGGTGTATAAAGCGATCTTTTCTCGTAGGGATGTTCGGACTAAATTTTTGGAAAAGAAGATACCGGGGACCGTTCTGGCTAGGATTCTTAATGCTGCTCATCACGCTCCGTCTGTAGGATTCTCTCAGCCATGGGACTTTATTTTAATTAGCGATATGAAGTTAAGAGAAAGGATAAAACAGTCATTCATAGAGGAATTCCGGAAATCTGTCAAGATGCTTGAATCAGATCAAGAAAGACAACGTAAGTACACGTCTCTAAAGCTTGAAGGGATTTTGGAATCTTCATTAAACATTTGTATTACTTACGATCCAAACAGGTTTGGTCCTTTTGTGCTTGGTAGAACTTCTATTTCGGAGACGGGAGTATACAGCGTTTGTTGTGCCATCCAAAACCTCTGGCTTGCAGCTCGTGCGGAGGGTTTGGGCATGGGATGGGTGAGTATCATCTCGAATTGTAAAATCCGGGAAATCCTTGAAATCCCTGATTGTGTTTCACCCGTTGCTTATCTATGTCTAGGTTATGTAAGTGAGTTTGAAGAAAAACCTGACCTGGAACGTTCTGGTTGGCTAAGGAGATTGAATTTAGAGAATGTTGTTTGTTATGAGAAATGGCGTGTCCACCAATCTGACCAATGGTCAGAGCTAAGAGACGAGATTGCAAGAACTGATTCTAATAATAATGGGAAGTGAATTAGCTTGGTCAGTATAACTATCCCTCAAGGTTATTGAAGTTGCGCTATTAATTCGATCTAAAAACACAATGGTGAAAAGAACATGAGTCATTTCGGTGATGAAACCAAGTCATTTAGCCTTTACTACAATGATCTAGCAAGGTGGCTCTTCATCACTTTGACATTCAGTGGATTACTTGCAACTGGATGGTTTGGAATACCTCTAACCCCAACTTACTTCACAACTAACCAAGTC
>JAATVS010000106.1 GCA_014523695.1 Nitrososphaerales archaeon TH5895 | reverse complement strand
TCTAGTGTTTCTTATGCCACTGAATTAATCGCAAATGCAAGTCTAATCTCATCGTTATCAATTACAGGCATTCTCACAGCAGCATTCTTGATTATGTTCAGGCGACAGATAATTCCTGGGGGAGTGAAGGGGCTGACATTTTCCGCCCTCATAGTACTTTCGGTAATCATTGTTAATATTCTAGTATTCTCAGGACTGGGTGCGCAGGTTACGATGAACCAAGTAGTCTACTAATATACTTCCGTATTTAGAGTACATTGGCATTGTGATTATACTTTAATAAGCAATTTCATGGTATTGGGAAATGTCATGGGAGAACGTCGTAATAATTACGATTCAATATTGAAATCAGTTTTAGGACTCGATCCAGAAGAAGCCCAACTTTACTTGTTGATTGTATATTCAGGGAAAATGACTGTATCCAAAATTGCGCAGGCTTGCGATTGGACTAACGAGAAGGCCAAGCTCCATTCAAATATGTTGATGGAGAAGGGCATGTTTATCGAAATCGGAGAGGATATATTCGAATCACTTCATCCCCGATTCGCTCTATCGAACAGGTATAGGAAGAAATGCATTGAGCTAGGCATGAAATACGGTAGAAATGATCAAGTAGATAGCCTCGCCACCTACTTAGAAAGGCACTACGAATTGGCAAGAACCAAATAAATATGCCGATGATTAAATTAAAAGGCGAATTGTTTGGTATCAGATGCGAGTGAATCCAACTCTGTCACTGGAGTTGTGTATTTTGGAGTTATCAATATAAATGAAGGACATAGAAATATTGGATCGGTTGATATCTGGCGAAGCGTAGTCACAAAAGAATTATTCTGTGAGGAAAAAAGAATCGGTACGCTAGATATCTCAGACAAGATAGGGCTGCATAGGATTGACAAAAATAAGAAATGGGCTATAGCAGTAAATAGGAAGCGAAGAGGGACTAACAGATGGAAACTAATAGAACTTGTTGGAGAGGGTACTCAGCGATTTATAGATTCAGATGATGAGTCAGTAGTTGAAATTAACAGTGAAAGCTTTAATATTGTTGATTCTGACTGGTGGAGTTTTTTAATAGAGCGCAATGTAAATAGAACAGTAGACGTTACTCAGGATCATTCTGGAAATGTTCCCAGATAAAATTCCAGAATTCCACTACCCCTATACCGTGGTGGTAACGTCTTCTAGAGGAGGTAATATTGCTAGTAAATTGAGAGGATATATACTAATAGACGGAAAGAAATTTCATTTTAATGCGATAGCTTTCGGGAGGATCGGTGGACATAATGTTAGCCTCAGTCTGTCAAAGAAGATTCTTGCAGAGGTGACAAGAATGGGCCTAGATAGTGAAAAACTTTCGCTAAGTCTCCAGAGAAAGCTCATTGAAGGGGACGTAATTCTGAAACCTAGTAGGAAAGGGGATATTGATAGAATGGCCACCTAGACTAGGGCGTCGCTAAGTGAAGTTCCACAACTACAACGTCCTCTATTTTTAGGCACCTCTACGATTACGTCCCTAATCATGGTCCTAATCTTCCCAATGTTTTCTTGCAATTGGGTCAAGATACCTTGAGAGCTAACTGGGTGTTGGGCCCAGACATCGAAGTCAGTAACCGTTGCCAATGATACATAGCAAATTTCTGCTTCCCTTGCCAACACACATTCAGGAACAAGGGTCATCCCGATTATTTGGGCACCCACAACCTCACGATAATACTTGGATTCCGCCCTGGTTGAGAATCTAGGGCCCTCAATACATAGATAGGTGGCCCGGTCGTGATGAGGGAATAAATGTTTTCTTGCCAGTTTAGTAGTTATCTCTCTGAGCTCAGGACAAAATGGATCGGCTACAGAAACATGACAAACTCTTCCGCCTGAGTAGAACGTTTGTTCTCTCTTTTTAGTAAAGTCTACAAACTGGTCAGGTATTATAATGTCTCCTGGCACAAAAGACCTATCGAGGCTTCCAACCGCGGAGGGGGAGATTATTCTTGATACCCCAATCTCCTTCAATGCCCAGATATTTGCTCTGTAGTTAATTCTGTGAGGGGGTATTGTATGGTTTCTACCGTGCCGAGGCAAAAATGCGATCTTTACATCTTTGAAGTTGCCTATCGTTATGAGGTCAGAAGGTTGCCCAAATGGAGTACTCATCTTGGCTTCAACCCTATTCGTAAGTATTGTAGTATCGTATAAACCGGTTCCCCCAATAATTGCAATTTCTGCTGTAAGTTCGGGAGTCAAATTGGACTAGTACACTATTAATGATTGGGTATTATACCCCAATTCCCGTAGAGATGCTCCACCTTTCAAGTCAATCATTTCGATCAAAAAAGCGAATCCACAAATATTGGCACCCTCTTCCTTCAATAACTTGGCAGCCGCCAAGGCTGTGCCGCCAGTTGCTATTAAATCATCTGCAACAATTACATTCTGTCCAGGTAGAAAACTACCTTTTTGAATTTCCATCTCGGCAGTGCCGTATTCAATCTGATACGACTGCCGACTAGTTTTTCCAGGAAGCTTTCCAGCTTTTCTGATCATCGTTACACCTAAGCCAAATCTGATTGCAATACAGGACGCTACGATAAAGCCCCTGGATTCAATTCCCGCAATCATCGTAGGGTTTGCTGCGCTAAACCTACGATAGAATTCCTCCGACATGTACTTCAAGGCCTCTCCGTCACCAATTAGAGGATTGATATCTCTGAACAATATCCCTCTTTTTGGAAAGTCGGGAAAATTCTTTATTAGTTTTTTTAGATCAACGGGTTTTATAGTCAATAAATCCCTACGGAAGTCCTGGACATAAAAAACCTTTCTAATCCCGACATACGAACGAATCAATATGTTATTTGACCTATCAAAGGTTTATCTCCAAAAGTTGATGACTAAAAGTAGTAAATATTGCATATGAGGAAATTTCAATAAAAAATACAGTTCAGGTACACAATTGTTTTTCTTAAGTGAACTTCCAAAGAAATTTCTATCGTTAACTTTTGTTATTCATTTGTTACAATAAGGCTCAAATCAATAGAAATGTGATTAGCTTCTCCAGACGATCCTCTATACACATTATTTGTTCGGAAAACGATCTTTATGAATAAGACAGGTGATTTGATTACAAATTAGTAAAATAATTATATTATAGCGATATTACTTTTCAAAAAGTTGAAAAGAAGATATAAATAATATCAAAGATAATAATAGATAACCATGCCTATTCGCAGTGGGGCGGAATATATACAGAGTCTTAGAGGACGAAATCTAGAAGTATATTTGTTTGGAGAACTGGTAAGTGAACCAGTAGATCATCCAATGATACGGCCTTCAATTAACGCTGTTGCTGAAACCTATGAGTTAGCCGCGAAAGAACCGGAGCTTGCATCAGTCCATTCGTCCCTTTCGAATACGAGAGTGAATAGATTTTTGCACGTTACTGAAAGTGCAGCTGATTTAGTCAATCAGAATCGTATGCAGAGAAAATTAGGACAACTTACCGCCACCTGTTTTCAGAGGTGTGTTGGAATGGACGCCTTGAATTCTTTGTATTCCACTACGTATGAAATCGACAAGAAATATGACACTAAGTATCATTCTCGACTCAAGGAATTCATAAAATATGTTCAACTCGAGAACATGGTCATTGGAGGAGCAATGACTGACGTCAAGGGTGATCGAAGCCTTTCACCTAGTCAGCAGGAAGACCCTGATATGTTTGTCCATATAACAAAAAGAGATGAGAATGGTGTATACGTGACGGGAGCAAAAGCTCATCAGACGGGATGCATTAATTCACATTGGATAGTAATTATGCCTACCATGAGATTGCGACCTGAAGATCGGGACTACGCGATCGTAGGTACAATACCTGTTGATGCTCCTGGAATAACTTACATTTACGGTAGACAATCATGCGATACTCGGAGCATGGAAGGGGGAGATATAGACTCTGGAAATGCACAGTTCTCTGGTCAAGAGGCGATGATAATTTTCAAGGATGTTTTTATTCCAAATGAACGGATTTTCATGGATGGAGAAGTAGAGTATGCTTCGATGCTTGTTGAGCGCTTTACATGCTATCATAGACGCAGCTATGTTTGCAAGACTGGTTTAGGTGATGTCTTGATCGGAGCTGCAGCGGCGATTGCTGATTACAATGGGGTTGCAAACGCCTCTCATATTAAAGATAAGCTAGTTGAAATGACTCATTTGAATGAGACCATTTTTGCAGCAGGGATTGCGTCGTCGTACCAGTCCCAACCGACTGCTTCTGGTAATTTTCAAAACGACGATATGCTTGCTAACGTCTGCAAACACAATGTCACTAGATTTCCATATGAGCTGAGCAGAATGGCACAGGATATTGCAGGAGGCCTAATGGTTACTATGCCGTCAGAGAAGGACTTTAAGAGCCCAAAAGTTGGGCCTCTGCTTGAAAAATATCTGAAGGGGAGAAAGGGCGTGTCGACAGAAAATCGTGTTAGGATATTGAGGTTGATTGAAAATATGACACTTGGCAGGAACGCAGTAGGATATCTTACCGAATCTATGCATGGCGCGGGCTCGCCCCAGGCTCAACGCATTCAGATCGCAAGACAAATGCAATTGGGATACAAAAAGAAGCTAGCAAAGAAATTAGCAAACGTTCAGGAAGGTGAAACAGAAGAGCTTAACCACGAACAGGCAGATTACTTTAACAAGATATTCAAATTCGATGATTCAAAGCCTACCGTTTGAGCTATTCCAGCTACTTGCACTTGTAATCAAGATGCATCCAATTCACCGCATAATTGGATCTAAGACATAAAATGGTTTAGAAAATTAGATAAACTGGACAGTGTATGCAAACACGCAACGTTCATTTTAACTTAACCATTACATCTGAATTGTATCTGCGAGGAAGCTTTGTCTCACTCCAAGGGTACAATCCGAGTCTCTTGGATAGTAAAATCATTGCATAGAGCAAAGAAAATTTTAGACCTTATCTAGGAGTTGAAATGCTTGTTTCTTGAACAAAGTATCGAAATTTACTCGTACTGATTAGGCAATATACATTACAATGACTCCATTTTGGGAGCTATTCTTATATTTAAGCACGATAGATTATCTCTAGTTGGCAACACAAGCGTATTGTGTAAAATGTAAAGCAAAACGAGATATGGAAGATGAAAAGCAGATAACAATGAAGAATGGTCAAAGGGCTTTGTCGGGAACTTGTCCTGTTTGTGGGACAAAGATGTTTAAAATAGGTGGTGGTAGGGTAACGACAGCAGCTGCTCCTAAAGCTAAGGCGGGCACAGGAAAACCAACAAAGAAATCCAGTTCTAAGGCTAAGGCGAAGACGAAGTCAAAAACTAAAAGAAAGTGAAAAAATGATCTGCACTTGATAACCTAAAGCAAGTGTTAGATAACAAATTTTTTCTCGACATCCCCGCTTTAATTTCTGTGCTTCTGATCGACTTTAGTCCAAATTCTGTTCAAACATATGGGAAAAAAGCAATTTGAAAGTATTGTAATTGCATGCTTCTGCTAGATGTGGTTTTCATATAAGGTACTAGCCTTCTTACGATCTCAAAAAAAAGATTAGCCTTTTAATGTCGATTACGAAGAGTCGGTTCGACCGCTAGGAGTTTCTCCTCGTCACCACACTTTCTTATCAGCCCATGCAGAGTTGCTTGTGCATTTCCATTCCTTATATTATTTCTTGCTAATTCTATACCCTCGCTCAGCTTGTCTACACAATTCCCTAATAACAAGGCAGCAGCTGCGTTTAGTACTACTGTATCTTGTATTTTTTTTGAAGCATACCCATATATGGCCTCCATGGTGATTCTAACACATTCCATTTTCGAACTTACCGTAAGATCGTTCATCTCAGATAGATCCAAATCAAAGTCCTGCGGACGGATCGTGATGGAGCTTAGCTCGCCTTGATTGAAGTAAATAACTTTATTAGAACAAGTGTTGGTCAGTTCATCAAATCCATCTTGTGAATAAGCCACCATGAATCTCTTTAGATTTGAGTTTTTCATCAAATTCGATATCTGTGTTAACAGGGATGACTTGGACACACCGATCAGCTGACCACTCAAATTAACGCAAGGATTGCAAAGTGGACCAACAATGTTTAAAATAGTCCTTAATCCGACCGCCCTCCGAGCTGTCGAAATGTTTTTCATTAAAGGATGAAAAAGGGGCGCGAACAGGAATGTAATCCCAACATCCTCAAGCGAACGTAACAGCTTTTCGCTCGATGAATTTAATTCAAAGCCTATAACTTCAAGGAAATCGGCACTTCCACAAGGACCAGACATGGAGCGATTTCCGTGTTTAGCAACTCGGCAACCTGAAGCAGCAGTGACAACGGCGGCAGCAGTGCTTATGTTGAAAGTTTTCACAGCTTCTCCACCTGTACCGCATATATCGATGGATGGTCTTAGCGCAGTTCCAAACTTGCATTCTTTTCTTCTCACTGCTTCATAAGCCCCCAATATTTCGTCGTCAGATTCACCCTTCATGGCCAAGGCGGTAAGAAACGAACCAATAGTT
>JAATVS010000622.1 GCA_014523695.1 Nitrososphaerales archaeon TH5895 | reverse complement strand
TATTAGAGTCTTGTTTCTTTCCTCTAGGGAAGTCCCTTCTGGTGAAGGCATATGACATCATATATGGTTTTATATTATTTATCCTTCCTTTGGTTTTTGCGCGCGCAAAATAAATAACGTAATCCAAGATTATACACGTGAAAAAAAGTAGAAATATTTTGTTTCTCTACTATACTTTCATATTTGAGATTGCCTTCTTCAAATCATCTAGGTTCATCGCAGGGTGTATTTCGACGTTGGCATCGAACCCTTGGAACAAAGGTTCTGCAATGGCCGGAATCATGTCTGGACTTGGCAGATCTAAAACAAAGACCATAGTTCTATTACCATTTACCTCAGTAAAGTATGAGGCCTCGCAATTGAACTTTGAATGTAGTCTTCGAGATTCTTCAAGAAACTAGGGTCTTTGACAATCTTATTGCCGGCAGTTGTTGGAATCATCGCTCTAACTAATACTCTCATATTAATTCGACAAATCACTGAGGTGTCTTCCAGATAATTAGTTTTTCGCCTAAGATGGTAATAAATAGCGCGCCCAATTTTGAGTCCCAAAAACAACTTAAATATGTGAACACGTCTTCTTCTCTATGTTAAAGATTTTACATGGCAGTCCAGGATCCGGAACACCTCTTAGTGAACAAGACATAAAGGATTTCTTGACAACCAAGGTTTTGAATGTCCACCTTGGGACAGTAGATGAGAATGGTCACGCGAACATTCACCCCGCATGGTACTACTACGATGATTCAAAGGAGAAGATCTATGTTGAAACAGGAAGACATTCTAAAAAAATGGAAAATCTTTCAAGGAATAATACGATTTACTTTTGCATCGACGATCCTTCCCCCCCATATAAAGGGGTACGTGGTAAGGGAAGTGTAGAGGTACATAGAGATGTAAACTTTAACATTCTTATCGCCCAGAAGATACACCTTAGATATTTAGGAAACCTAGAGCATCCAATCGCCCATGAACTTGAGGATGCAATTAAGGAAGGTCAGTCAGTTATTCTAGAAATTAGTCCAAAGTATTACTCTACATGGGATTACAGTAAACAGTGAATATTTTTCAGATATCTTGTGCATTGATTTTTGCGCGCAGAAAATTAAAGGCGATGAAATAACTTAAATACGTTAACTAATTTACTTCTCTATGTTAAAGATCCTGAATGCAAGTCCAGGTTTTGGCGCGCCTCTAAATGAACAAGAAACAGTAGACTTCTTGACGATAGGCAAATTAAACATACATCTTGGGACCGTAGATGAGAAAGGCCATCCAAACGTTCATCCTGCGTGGTACTATTTTGATCCTGTGAACAATAGGATATATGTTGAAACATCAAAACAGGCCAAAAAGACATACAATCTTAGAAAGAACGGAAATGTTTACTTTTGTATAGATGATCCTAATCCGCCTTACAAAGGAGTACGAGGAAAGGGAAGTGTAAAGATTCATGAAGACATCAACTTTAATGTTCCTATTGCAGAGAAGATAATGGTCAAGTACTTGGGAAATATAGATCATCCAATGGCGAAGGCACTACTTGATATGCAGAAGAAGGGACAGTCAGTTGTTCTAGAAATCAGTCCAAAGTATTACTCAACATGGGATTACAGTAAACAATAGATGAGTATGTTATCCCAATAAGATAGTCACTGGTGCTACTTAATAATGACACAGTCATGACTGTTATATTCTGATTTTTATTTTATTATCCTCAACTTGGACTTCGTATGTCTGTTGATCATATGTCTTAATGTAAGACATTAGTTCTCCTGCGTGTTCCAGATAACTTTGCCATGATTTTGGTAGAGGTTCCATCTGTTGCGAAGGTGTTAAAACAGGTTCCTTTATTTTCTTGCCTGTAGTAGCATCGAATCTTGCGCCATGGAAGGGACATGTTACAATACCGTCATTGGAAATATTGCCCATCGAAAGTCGTGCATTCATATGTCCACATCTATCCTCCATTGCATAGAATTTACCACCAACGTTAGAAATTACAATCTCTTTTCCTTGCATTTCTACATGTTTCATCTTCCCAAGAGGGATTTCATCTATCTTCCCGACTTCGAGAAATTGATCTTTTTCCATTTTTACTGTCACTAGTATGCATGTGTATCATATTTATGCATACTCGCATCACGTGGTTCGGTCTGAATATGGAGATATTTTTCTGCGCGCACAAGGTCAGTGAAATTTGACTAGTCTGACTCAAATCATGGAAAACCATCATATACATATGCAAAAAACAATCTTGGAACTTGTTTTAGGTGCAGGACTAGGGTTAATTATTTTAAGTACTACACAAGTGTCGGCACAACCTCTTACAATGGACACTCCAACCGGGAATTTAACGGGAGAAATAGACATTTCGATAGATCCTGCAGAACCACTTCCTGCCAATGGAACTTCAACTATTAGTACCGAGGGTGCTACAGATACGGACCTAAATGGATTTCCACCGGCAGGAGTTTACGTCATTATATCTAGTGATACAGTTACGGTAACGAATCAGACCGTAGATATTGCAACAAGTGAGGAAGAAGGAAGTGAATCTGATGAGGGGATTGAATCAGGTAGTGGTTCTGATGAGGCAACTGAATTTGATGGTGGTTCCGAAGAAGGAAGTGAAACCGGCGGCGGTTCTGGTGAAGGGGATGAGACAGTAGAAGAGTGATACTGAAAGATGCGTGTTTATCATTTGTGTCTGCAGAAAAATGGCTATATTATACCTTTGGCGACGAGATCTAACATAAGAAAAATCCTGGACTAGGAAAACTAACTCCCAATTAATGAATGGACAAGTCTTTACTTTCATCATTAATTTTTTGACAAGAATTGAAAAGGCAGGCGACCATGGTTAGATAGGATGCCGATCGCCCGCCTTAATTGTTTTGTTTTGATTAATGCCTTATCGCATTATACGAGATCTAATCTATTGGAAATTTCGATATTAGATCATTTAGAATCACATATTTTCAAGTTCGATCATAGGAGGTTTTTTGCGCGCAAATATTCAGTCATTCCCGAAACTGTAGAAAATACCTATTGTAGGAAATAACTAACCCCCACCTATTTCCTCTTCATCCTCAGACTTAGTAATATCTACAAAACTAACCTGCACACCAGTTGCAATGTTCTTCAATGCATCCCTCATGAATTTTTCTGCATCTTCACTCTTTATGTCAGACTCCGCCGTAAACTTTACAAAGACAGTATAGGTTGCCATTTCTTTTCCTTATCTATATTACTCTTTTTACTTATTATAGTCTTGGTCTTCTTCACATAACTAGACATAAATTCAAAGACGAAATTTACGCGCAAAATATCCATGTGACTTAGTGTCTTATTTTCTTTCGATCTAAATTCATTGCAGGGTGTATTTGGATCTATGTACATGGGAGACATTCCTTCACTAATAAAACTGAATTAGAGATGCCTCGGCAACTCAAACATAGATCCAGATCAGAAATAATTGCATCTATACTCGAAGTAACCAACGGGAATAAGGCGAGGAGAACAGAGATTCAATACAAGACGTATTTATCAAACAAACTTCTAACTGAGTATTTGGTACAACTACTCCAGTGTGATCTAATTGAGAATATAGGAGAGAGGGCGTTCAAAACCACTCCAAAAGGTATGCAGGTATTGATGACATACAATAGGATGGATGAATTGTTCGTTAAAACTCGTTAGTTCTAATAGTTAACTCTACTAAGATTGAGAAGATATGACTCTATAATTTGAATTTTTTCGCGCAAGAAATGTGAAGTTTATGAAATCGTGTAGATTGTGCGCGCCGAACTATGGAAATGGTATTACTGAAGGGATTTGTTCCTCAATATTTCCTCTGTCATCATCATTATTGGTTTCTTCTTCTCCTGACGACGTAGGACAATCCACTGGTGAAAATGTTTGGCGGTCGCAATCTACTGACCCATGTACATAGATATGGTCAAGTCCACCAAACGCGATGGCAAAAGATCCAGAGAGTAAAATGAAGAAAATGATCGAGACTACCCTATATAATGATGGCATTCTAATAGAAACTAACTGTTTTAATGAATCGATCATTTGTAATACAAATCACTAGGGTAAGTTAACCCTATTTGACTTAAGGATCAGAGATATATTATAATCATATGGAACAAAATACATAGGCAGGAAGATTGATTAATTTGTTTTAGATCAGTTCGAAAATCTGTGCGCACTAGATTTACGATCGGTGAACTCATTCTCTCTAATTACTTATAATGCCCTAAAAATTATCTAGAATTATTCCTTCAAGGAATATACCACAGTGTAAATATAACAAAATTTACTTCATATTTCTGATGTCCCAAATATTCGAGGTTTGTGCAAGACCCTTTCGTTCGATGCGAAGATGTTGGACTAAACTGTGATGGCATAATGTACGGATAGAATGGAGAAACAGTGAAGGATCTAACCATCACGCAAATGTTCGAATATCATGCGATATGTCCGGAAGAAATGACCACCTTCATGGGACTGAAGATAAGGGAGAATATACGCTTGTATCGTGATTCGGTGCGCGCACAAATGCCATACTAGATCTATAATATTTTTAAAGATTATTACCGGTTATTTGAATCTGACGTGATGATATCATATAGGACGTATTATTATTTATCCTACATTTGTGCGCAAGTTTGATTCAAAGAGTTTCTAGGAGTCATTAATCACACTTCATCTGACCAGTATCTCGTAATGGATACAGGAAATCAAGTACCAGATGAGGGGGATATAGTCACGTCCTTTGTAATTTCGAATGTATTGTCAGAGGGTTCGTCATGAACTGTATACAACACTTTGTAATTCCCTTCTGGAAATGGTGAAGATTGAGAGAGTGTTACTACTAAATTTACTTCCTTATTCTGATGGTGAGAAATAATCTCCGATATCGGAAGATTCTGAAATCCTCCAAGGACATTACCCTCAGTGTCAGTTATAACTAAATCTGCGGTGAAGTTCATCAAATATTGTGTTTCACCATTTGTTTGGTTAGATATGATCGGTTTATATGAAAACCCTACTGGTTCGGAGTACAATAC
>JAATVS010000621.1 GCA_014523695.1 Nitrososphaerales archaeon TH5895 | reverse complement strand
GCAAGGTAAGGCTTTCCTCGTATGGCAAATTCCTATATGACTATGATACGTCCACATCATCTCGCTATTCACTGGCTTGAGCGACAGAAAACATTTACATAAAAAAAAGTACAGCTTCTCACTTTACAAAAAATTCAATGAAAATCTAACACACACTTAATTATTCATTATTATTGTTACTGGATATGTTCACTGGCATTATTGAAGGGTTGGGCGAGGTAAGATCTATCTCAAGATTGAACAGAGGGTTGGAACAGTTTGCAGACATGAGGTTAAAATTGAAAATCCCTTTAAAATTGCTCAAAGGGCTCAAGTTGGGCGATAGTATGAATCTCAATGGAACCTGTCTGACAGTTATAAACATAAAAAACCATTTGGTAGAATTCGAAATGGTGCGAGAGACCACTAAGAAGTCGTGCATGGGACAGGTGAAAAAGGGCGACTTGGTTAATATTGAAAGAAGCCTACGGTTAGGCGACAGACTAGGGGGCCACATCGTTTTAGGGCATACCGATGGAATTGGAATTATTGATCTAGTCAAAACAAAAGATGGGGAGACAAAAATGTGGATAACGTCCGAAGACCATTCACTCATGCCCTTTATCGCCCAGAAGGGTTCTATAGCAATAGATGGGATAAGCCTCACCTTAACCGATGTGGATGGGAAAAAAAATAGATTTTCTGTGTCGCTTATTCCCTTTACAATGCGAAATACCACCTTAGGATTGAAAAGGCGGGGAGACCTAGTAAACTTAGAGATTGATGTGCTAAGCCGCTACGTAATTAATTACCAAAGTATTGGTAATAACTAAAGAATTAGTAAGATATATAAAAAATCGATACTGACAAGTATTCGATTGTATTCGCTCGAAGATGCAATAGTCGCATTCTCAGCTGGGAAATTTGTTCTTATTCATGACGATAAGGGGAGAGAGAATGAAGTCGATATGGTGATCGCAGCAGAGTTCGTCACTCCTGAACACGTTGGCATTATGCGCAGAGATGCAGGTGGATTGATTTGTACTGCAATCACTAACGAAGTGGCATTAAAACTGGGCTTAATGTATATGCACGACATCTTAGAACATATGTCTACAACGGCTCCAATGCTTTCGAAAATTGCGTCCAGTAAAGCGCCATATGGTGATCGGCCTGCTTTTTCTATCTCTGTGAACCACAGGGACACTTATACGGGTATTACTGACTACGACAGGGCATTAACAATAAACAAAATTGCAGATGTATGTAAAAATATTAATTCTGATGGCCCGGAAAGGTTCTCCAATTCTTTCAGGGCTCCAGGCCATGTTCCAATCCTGATTGCATCGAAGGGACTACTTGATGATAGAATAGGTCATACAGAACTGTGCGTGTATTTGGCTCAAGTCTCTGGACTTATTCATTCAGTTGTTATGTGTGAGATGCTTGACTTAAATACACATCGTGCATTGACCATTGACGAGGCAAAAAAATATGCCAAGGAAAATAACATCCTTATACTTGAAGGCAGTCAACTAACAAACTATGCTAAGGCGGTTTAACGAATTTTTTGGACAAAATCAGGATAGCTATTGTAGTATCTGAATTCAATAAAGAAATCACTTATAAAATGCTTGATCTGGCGAGAGAAAACGCGCACAAGCAAAATGGAGTCACATTGAGGTATGTGTGTTATGTCTCTGGTTGTTACGATATGCCTCTTATCATTAACGAGTTATTAAAGCGAAGGGAAGTTGACGCAGTAATCACACTCGGGGCCATTATCAAAGGAGAGACAAGGCACGACGAGCTAATTGCCAATAGCGTAGCTAAGAGCTTCATTGACCTATCTTTAAAGTATTGTAAACCAGTCATACTGGGCATCAGTGGACCAGATATTACTCTCCAACAGGCAAGAGACCGAATTGAAATTATTTCTTCAAGAACTGTACTCGCAGCAATTAACATGACGCGACGACTAAAAAAATTAAAGACGCAACATTCTGGTTCGAGTAAGTCCACAGAAGTGATAATGTAGTATGCATTTAACTATAATCAAGATAGATAGGTATGGTCCATGGACTCTAACTCTAGGCAGCGATCGGGAATCAGTACTCCAAATGCTTCAAGCAAGGATTTATTTCGATATTCAACGATTATTTTCTGAAAAGCATTGCATAGTTTATCCTAACAGATTTGATGAATATTTTGCTATCACCGATGGATTACTAATTTCAGAATTAGTCGACATACAAAGGGAGCTTACCAAATTGTATCCGCAGTTGGGCTTTTCGATGGCCTTAGGATATGGTGACACCCCTTCTCAGGCAGACAGAAGAGCTTTTGAAGCTCGAAAAAATGGAGTTCAAATCGCTTCTGGTGGAATCTATGGAAATGACTCGGATGAGAACTCACTTGTGAATCATAGCACCGATATCAGAATAATGCACATCGATGTCAATGGTTTAAGTAAACTAAATTTGGAAATGTCTCCATACCAAGTGACATCCATGATTTTCAGTATATATTCACGATTAGTCGACAAATTTATGGAAAAAGATTGCCTTACTTTTTATCTTGGAGGGGATAATTTCATGGTGATCGCAAGCAATATACTTAAAGAGGAAGTAGAAAATATACTATTTGGAATTACAAAAGATACACGTGTTCCCCTTAACTGTGGGATAGGAAAAGGAAAAACAGGAAGAGAAGCCGCTATGATAGCGACAAAAGCTCTTGACACAATTAGAGAATTGCGGGATAATGGAACATACCTATCAATTTATGAAATCTAATGTCTGTACTGATAAGAAACGCAAGTCTTCTAAGGGGACCAGATCTAATATTCATTGAAAGGGGATTCATACAGATCTCTGATAGGGGAATCATTACTAGGGTTGGTACTCATCAGGAACTCGGCTGCATGGAAAGGGAGTCGACATCAATTCTTGATGCTGAAGGTCTTTTGTTACTACCCGGGCTTATAAATGCGCACACACATATTGGAGATTCTATTGCGAAGGACTTTACCTCGGATCCAGATTTATCATCGACCGTTGATCCAATTATCGGGGTAAAACGTAAGATCCTTTCCAGAACAGATCCCAACCACCTAGAGGTATTTATGAGAAATGCCGTTATTTCGATGTTAAAAAATGGAATTGTAGCATTTGCAGATTTCCGTGAGGGAGGTCTGGATGGCGTAAAACTATTAAGGAGAGCTGTCTCCGGCTTAAAAATTAAACCTTTAGTCCTGGGTAGAATAGAGAAATACTTCGAGTCTCCCTATCTCCATTATAACTCAGGGACTGATAATAAAGGATCATCAGTAGATTCTTCAGTTTTACCACAGGAAGTGTTTGATGTGCTTGATGTTTCGGATGGACTCGGAATAAGCGGGACAAATGAAAATACCGATCGGTCGCTAGCCGAATATTCGAAGGCGGTTACAAACTACGATAGCAGAACTAGCTTGGGAACAAAGAGATTACTCGCGATCCATACTGCCGAGTCTCAAGAAACGACCGCACTGTCCATTAAGAAGTCGGGGTTGACAGAAGTTGAAAGAGCAATGAAGTTCCTCCAGCCTGACTTCGTTGTACATATGACGCAAGCGACTGCTAAGGATATTGCTGCCATAGCGACAAATAAAATAGGCATAGTGGTTTGTCCAAGATCTAATGGATTACTAGGTTGTGGTGTGCCTAGAATTGCTGATATGATAAACAACGGTTGCGTAGTAGGATTAGGAACTGATAACGTTATGCTTAATTCCCCAGATTTATTCAAGGAAATGGACTACATTTGGAAGGTTTCCAGGGCTACGGGTGTACATCAGATAAGTGCGCGAGATATATTGAAAATGGCTACAGTTAACGGAGCTGAAATTCTTCACTTGAATTCTGGTTGCATCGAACCTGGGCGATCCGCTGACATGATGTTCATTGACAAGAGTCATGTTGACCTATTTCCTATCCACGATCCTTATGCATCTATAGTGCAAAGGGTTGGCCAAAGTTCAATCATGGGTTTGATGATAAACGGAGAATTTGTAACAGTGGATCCGTGAAAGAGGCAGTTAGATAGTTGAAGATTGTTATTAATGGAGCAATGACAGCTGATGGAAAAATAGCCACTAAGAGAGGAAATTCAGCTATATCATCAAATGTTGATTTGAGAAGAGTTCATCAATTAAGGAATTCTGCAGATGCGATAATGGTCGGTATTTCTACAGTGCTTGCAGATGATCCCCAGCTGACAGTTAGATTTGGCGCGACTGTTTCAAGGTCCCCTACAAGGGTGGTCGTTGATAGCACCGGGAGGATTCCTTCAAGTTCTAGGCTCCTGAAAAAAGCTAATGAATTAAATACCATAGTGGCTGCCTCTAATAGGATTTCCTTTGCCAATATCCGTCGAATAGAGAGTACTGGCGCAAAAGTTCTAGTTGCAGGACGAAATAAAGTTGAGCTTAGGAAGATTTTCAGAATTTTGGAAGAGATGGGTTATAAGAGGATTTTAGTGGAGGGAGGAGGAGAGCTAAATTGGTCCGTTCTAAAACTTGGTATTGTTGACGAATTAATAATTACCATGTCTCCTCGGATTGTTGGCGGGAGATCTGCAGTCACACTAGTAGAGGGTGAGGGTTATGATAGGATATCCGAAGGAATACCGCTAAAGCTTAGAGACGTAAGAAGGAATGCAAACGGGGAAATGATCTTATTCTATGAACTCTAAGCCTTGTTTATCACCGTCTATACACGCGCATCTAATATTCGAAGCATAAATGGCAGGTTTTGTTTCGTTCTGGTATGAAATTTGTTACGAAGGAAAAAGCTTCTATTGGTTGATAAAATTAAAATTAGTCAACATAGTCAAATGTACGATGAATAGAAAGGAATTATCTAATAATTGTAAAAACGGGAATCATATTGATTGTGAAGAATGCGTGTGCAAGTGTCATATCCCTGGTACTATGGAATACATGTCACGCAATATAGCTCGTTTAGAGAAAGAGCGTCCTGGGTTGGGCGAATCACTTCCAGCCTTCACGTATTAGAATTATATATCTCTATTAGGAGTGGGGGAAATGTTTAGCCTTCGGACAATTGATTGAGGCCTTATGACCATCTTGAGAAATCGGACGACTAATTCTGTTATTTCCGTAGTGACTATTGTATCATACTTGACAAGTCCAAATTGAAGAATTCCTTCAAAATTCCAATATAAGCTTTCACAGGGGGAGGTATTTCGCTTTCGCATGCAATACCTATGTTCCAAGCGTTTATCCAGATAACCATGCATTGAACCATGGTGACGAATCGCTGGTGCTCTCCTGGGACTACTTCCATTTCCGTAATATATCTACTTGCTATGTTCCATGATCCTGTAAAATCTAAGCACTTGGTACCGTGGATGGTTTCAATCTGTTCCTGCAAGTCACTATAAAATTCAAAAGGTTTCATAGTCATGAAGAACGGAAAATTTATTTTTGATGGTTTGATCAATCCAAGCGGAGATAGAATTGTTAGTATCCTGATGTTTTCCTTCGTCTCTTTCTTGAATTTCGCCGTCATTTTATCTGCTATTTGTTCATCATTAAACCAAAACAAAACTACTGTCGCATCAGAAAGACTAACGTTTCTGATATCATCAACAATTATTTGTGCATTCTTCAGCTTTCTTATCCTTTCTTTTGCCAAAGAAGCTATTTCATCTCTTATCTCGACACCGACAGAACGTTTCACGCCAAACTCCTTGGCAGCAATTTGTACCGTATTCCCAACCCCACAGCCAAGATGGTAAAAGATATCATCGTTGTTAACCTCTCCAAATCTAAAGATTTTTCTGACTACACTTTCAGGTAAAGTTATATCATCACCCGTTAGTACATTCTCCGGTAATGAAGATACAAACTCTGAAATGTCCAATCTAAGTTTCTAGATTTCATGATTATAAATACCATCGTCTTGAATGCATCGAATCTATGACTCCGTAACCTAGCTGAGCAGAT
>JAATVS010000620.1 GCA_014523695.1 Nitrososphaerales archaeon TH5895 | reverse complement strand
GAATCCTTTTGATGTAGCTTATAATGATCTAAACGAGCGCATCTATGTTTCAAACCGATTGAATAACTCTGTTTCAATTTTACAATCTCCGTAGAAAAGGGAATGCCATGACCCTTCTCTTGGTATTTAACGCTAACCAATACAGTCTCTAACCACAATGGAATTAATCATGGTAGAGAGAGAGGGATAATTATAGATAAGGTTTCAACATCTAAGACAATTATGTGGCAGGTAGCTTCTTCTTTTATTTTTTTATGCTAATATTCTATACGGAAGGAGGTTGGCATTCTTCCGTAAAATACGTTACGATCAGCGTTAGGTTAAATAAGAGAAAATATAAGACGAAAGACCAATGAACATATAAGAAGATCACAAAACATCTTCACATCAATCCTAGGCAACTGAAACCGTAATATAATTTGAAAACATTAGTATTGCTGTATTTGAAATCGTAGCTTCTAGCATTAAGAGAAAGCTTCCCAAAGTGTCGGCTGAATTTCTCGAAAGAAAAAAGCAAACATATAGGAGATCTACATTTGGTAAACTTATCAAATGAAGTATAGCAAAGTAAAAGTAGCTGTTAGTATCTTCCATGTGTCGTGAATAGGGAAAGGCTCATAGTCATGGTGGGCGGAGTAACTTTATTATTCTTTTTGGTTACGACTGTCTCCACTATTCTCTTGTATCTGTCGCCTGTCGTGGTACAAGGTCAGTCAGAAGAACCTCTTCCAGTCCTCCTAATACACGGTTACCGATCTACCAATGAGGTATGGGATGAATGGGTAGATCGACTTGAAAATTTGGGCATACAGACTGAGGCAGTAAGTTTTGAAGACGATCCAGCAACTGATATTAATGAAGATGAATGTGGATCTGCTGAAGATCATGCTACAAAGCTGAACCAAAAGATTACTGATTTCAAAGCTGAAACCGGAAGAGAGAAAATAAACATCGTCACCCATAGTAAAGGAGGACTAGATGCTCGAGTATATTTGGCAAAGAACTCTTCAAATGCGGATGTAGCAAACCTAATAATGATCGGAACACCAAATGAAGGATCTCCATTGGCTGATCGTTATTATCTCAGAGATGATTGCAAGCCGGCGGTGTATGACTTGCTAACCACCTCGCCAGTTCTGAATGTGGGGAAAAATGAACATACCAAATATCATACAATTGCAAGTAACTGGGTTAGTGAATATCCGTTTGTGTGGCTACCAGAGGACATTAATTGTCCCTCTCCGTCAAGTTGGTTTGACATTACAGGTTGGAATTTCCTCACATTTCAGTACGTTGGAAGATATGAGATACTAGAACCGAACGATGGAATAGTGCCTGTAGATAGTGTGGAAGAATCAGGAGAGTTTGATTCGCTAGGGAGGACCGATAATTGCCATACAAACATGTTTACAGATGAAGAATTTCAAAAAGTGCTTGAGGTATTGCGTGGTTAATCCTTTCCTCATATTTCGCAAGTGTACAGAACATGTCAAATGAATTCGAACAGATTAAATTTTTTCTTGACATAGCTCGTTCTCTATCAGCCTAATACAGAGTATTGACGATGAAAAGAGTAGATTGACATGTCCTTCAAAGAAGTTGTTTTGATTGTAGTTATAAGATTTTCAGAATTCAGGTCCTGTACGCGGTTCGTATGCACAAGGACAAATTACCTAATATTTCGTTATTTCTGAATGGATATCCGCTTGGGCCCCTGTGATAACTTCCCAAAGGCATGAGCTACCCATTGCAGATATCATTTAAACCGCTATTTCGTAACAGTTGCCTCAACGTATTTGAACTGCCCGAAGGCTAAGGATATCATAGAAAATTGGTTGGATGATAGGATAGACATAATTGTTCCTAAGAATGTTCCTACAGGAGAATACGAAGTAAAGATAGGACGAGGAGGGGCTCTCGTGACAAGTGGAGTTAAACTAAAGGTAAACCAACCGGATAAGAGGAAATAAATGCCATCAAAATTTTGATCTTGCCCTTTTGCGTAATTAGAAATCTAGTCCCAACGTATGCTACTCCTTTGGAGTATTTGTTCCATTATTTTGTTACTTAGCCCTTACACAAAGATTACGTTAGGTAGCTCTCACCACTCAGCTACCAATTGCCTTGGATCCGAGAATCATGGCACAGATATATAAATCGATAGTTCACAAACTAAGAGTAAAAAAGAGATATTGAACCTGTAAATTCTAGTCTGACATCCAACCACCATTCATGTTTATGTTTGAAGGATATTAGACATAAGATTACTCAAAGATCAGAATAATATTTAATGAGTATCATAGACGTAGAGCCTCCATCTTTTATAGTGGTAGTTAATTCTGCTGACTCTAGAATTAAATACTATAAAGCATCGATTGAAAGGGAGATCGATCATATACTGAAAGCTAGATCCTATTTTGACAAACGCTGATTTGAAAGATAAGAGACTAGCTATTATCTAGCCCATTACGATTTATTGAAAGCACAGGACAAAAATCATATTTTTCGATCTCAATCATGTATTGACATTATTATCTGATTGTTTTAGTTGATCAACTCGTTTATCCATAGAAGATTTAGGATCAATCATTTTGACTGACATAGTATGATGCTCTTGCATTTAGGTTATGTCTAAGGCAACGAAGTTATAAGAGGAGTGAATAGGGCCGAGATAAAGGGGAAAACAATATAGCAATACCGAAGACTTCTGATTAGGTTCGTTGTTGCGCTTGAATTCGCATGCATACTAGATTAACCCAAGTATACGATATGAAAACTAAGATAGCAATTATAATGGTATTAGCTGCGTTGATCATAATTATAACTTTAGTAACGAGATTACAGGCATCTTCTAAAGCCTCTCATATCAGACACAAGTTAAGAAAGCCAAGACATCTATCACTCTTGAAGCCATCTGTAGGATAAGGAACTGCAGATAAAGGGTATTATCGTCTCCCATGTTTTGTCTGAATCTCCTTGAGGCTAATGCCTATTTAGGCTGGTATCAAGGAAGATCCCTTAGTATAGTAGAATAAGACCCTAAATATTCACGAAAAATCCACGAAAAATTTTGGCAAAGTTAGACAAAGAAGTCCAAGTCTGAATAGTTACTGGCTTGGCATATTTTTTATCTACAGTATCTTAGTGTATTTTGTGCTTAATCTGACATTAATCCATTCTGCCATAATATACTGATGCATTGGGCCGAGACCACTTTTAACCACTTCTGCAACCAGCTTTGCTGCTGAGTTCTTACCTTTACATTCTCTTGTTCCCTCCTTTAAAATTATCACTGAAATTCCTTTTGCTATAGTTTGAATTGACAATGTTCTGATTACCTGACGGATCCTCTACTTGCTAGCATAACAAGCGGGTACTCCTAAACTTGGATAAATACTTTGGACGATTTACTGATACGTTACCACTGTATCGGAAACATTTGTTGAGTTTGTGCAGTATTACTAAACAGGTTGTGGATTAAGCATTAGCCAAGCACCGGGACTTGGGGCGCATGTAATTTCGTTAGACCCAGGAATCGGCTCCCCCAGCACTTTCTCTTTCGTTATTAGAAATTTCCGATATTCTTTATTTTAGATGATTTCCTTTCACCAGTCTATCTAATTTGGTTCTAATTCTTTTTCGCGCCCGATCTGTTTCATTCTTATCAAACTCTATTTTTTTTACGGTATTATTTTCTAATGTTAAGATTACCTTGGATCCTTCTTTTAGATTTAAAGGTAGTAATTTCTTGGAAATAGTAAACATTCTCTGATCTTCATCTGAATATATTATTGCATACTCATCCTCCAATCTATCAAAAGTACCCGCTATTGTCCCCATAAATCATTTAGAAACAGCGGAATATATCATTGTAAGCCCAAAGATGATACTAACCACAATTTCAGTTAACTAGGAATGCTTAGAGTGCTGTTTGCATCCGTAGCCGTAATGTTAAAGTTTTGACTACCACTAGTTTCAAGAGTTATTGAGCCATTCAAATCAGTACGAAGAATATGCGGAATACCTAAAGTTTGCAATCTGCTTAAGGTTTCTATGTGTGGGTGGCCATAAGTATTATTTTCTCCCGCAGAAATGACTACAACGTTGGGACTTACAGCATTTAAAAAGTCTAATGAGTTTGAGTACTTGCTTCCGTGGTGGCCAGCAAGCAACGTATCTGAATCTAGCTCTTCCCCAAGTAATCCATCTTCTACGACTTTTCCAATATCACCCGGAAATATGATCGAAAAATTGCCATAGGTCATCCTGATAACCACAGAATTGTTGTTCAGATCACTATCTGTCCCAGATAATAATGGATTTGATGGATTAAGAACTTCAATAGAAACCTCTGTGTCCAAATTAATGATATCACCGTCTTTGGCGACACTAAAAGGAATTTGTTTCTCATCAATAATGTTCAGATAATCCTCAAATGTTCTAGTAGTTGTTTCCTGTCCAGAATCGATTACCTGATCGACAGGTATATTTTGTAAAACTGAAATTAATCCGCCAATATGGTCAGCATGAGGATGGGTAGCAATCACAACGTCTATTTTGTGTACTCCATATTCTGATAAAGCAGAAAGAACATTTGTTCCCTGTTCTCGGACTCCTGCATCAATAAGCATAGATTTACCATTGGGAAGAATGATCAGGGATGAAGCACCTTGATTAACATCTATAAAGATAATTTGCAGCTCATTAGAGGCTTGTTGAGAGAAAGAATTTTGAACACATGTTATTCCAAATAACAGGATGATCAAAACTAATATTGATGAAAAGATCGACAGAGATGACTTTGGTTTCTCATATAACATTTATATCATTCATATTATAAGTAGGGATTATACATTAACTTTACTTCGAGTCTATCTATAATTTTCATATCCATGCTAGGAAAATTAGATATTAAGATATTAAGATATTGTATCCTAGAGCTCACAGTCGGCGAAGCTGAAAAATGATATGTGGTATAGCTAATTGTGTCACTAGGTACGAAACAGATGTTAACCCCTCTACTTCGGGGAAAATTCCTGCAGATGAATTGGTGGCCTAAAAATTTACCATCGCTCTAAGGATAAAATTCGAAGCTAACTCTGACGCTAAAAGGGTAGTTTTTGGTTACTCAAAAACCATGGATTCTGTTTTCGATATACTGTCTAACAGTATCCTGTGGATACAGTTGTCAATGGAAAAAACTTCATCCCGAATTGCACTGGTTTTTTTCACAGTAATACTACAATATATACCTGTTGAGATAATAGCTCCATCGCTTTGTCACGACCAATCAATATCTTGCAGTGAACTGAGAGGCTCACGCTGCCGAAGTGCTTCTGCGTCTACCCGACGACTCAAACGCTGTCCAACCGAATCAGCCACTATGAGTCTGGGTGAAAACTCGAGTCCGCAGCGCTGTTCCAATTCATTCAGTGCTACTTGAAAAACCCGGAATTCATCAAGATCTAGAACCCTCAAATTATCCAAGTTCTGGGTAAGTAGGAACGCCTTGGCCTTTAGTTTCTGATCCTCGATAAAAATTATTACTTTCCAATATTCCCGAGGCAGCTTTACATCTTTAAATTTTCGGTCACTTTCACGAAAAACTGGCCCACCGAAGACGCTTATTCTTAGATCTTCAACATCAGTATCCTCAAAGACAGCATCTTCTAGACGGCCCCACAATCCGTTCTTAGTAGATTGATTGAAGTCATCTATTTGGGGGGTGATGTTTGTAAAATAGAATGAGTCTTTGTTGGCCTCCTTTGCCTCAGGTAATTCTCCCCAAATTAAATCGGCACGACGAGCAATATGGCCTCGATCCAGTCGATTCTTTTCGTATAATTCATCTCCTACTTGGAATTGCCTTGGTATTTCTGGATCGAAAATAAATGGAATGCCCTTACGACTGATCATCTTGATATTTCCACCATCGACATTCCAAGCGACCCAAATCGCAAATCTTCTAATTCTATTAAGAGCAAGAGAAAAATGGGTATAGTGTATCAATTCTGAATCATTTTGAATAAATGCATTTTGCTTATTCTCTTCCGTCAGCTCTGGAAGTTCGATTTGTATGCGTAGAAAACGCTGGTCGAAACCTTCCTTCATGGAACCCACAAACATGGAATTAGTTTTTAAAATTTTCAATATCTCCTGTGGCTGTGTTCACCTTGTGATAAACTTAATCATAGAACGAGTTACGTAGGCCAAAATCAAATGGTAAAGTATGCAATGATATAGAGCTGGATAATGATAGAGTCTTTGGAGGGCATTTAGACTGTAGGATCAAGAATTGCTCAATATCTAAAAATCGCAACTCGGTTAAAAGGCGCAAATCTAGACGAAGCACAAGATATGAAATGACGTTACCATTAACTATTATAGTATCTTAATCGAAGGTCAAAGATCGGAAATCATATGCCTCTCGTGCTATCTTCCAGCCGGTTTGGGAGAGGCTGTGCCTTTTCCTTTTCTTAGATTTGAAAGCAGTATTACATCCTTTATGGAAAATTCTCTTCCTTTTTCTTCCTGTCTATTTTGCCATATTATGAGCACGGCTGCCAGAATTAATCTTAATGCAACACTCCAGAATATCATTGCTGCAGTTGGTAAGCCAGGAGCCAACCAGTAATCTTCCCAGACTTGATAGCTTCCGACTGGATTGTAATAATAGACGGTCCATTCCCAAAGGCTCCACGTAATAGCAAAATCATTGTCTCCTTGAATATGCCAGAGCGGCAAAGGAGGGACATGAGCAAACCTCATAGCCCCCCATAAAGGCGAATCCATTACTGCTGATGATATAAGTACCCCAGCTAGAAATAGCTCAAATTTCTTCGGCGTCAGTAACAATAGAAAAAGTCCAGGAATACAGTGCCCAATAATGTTCCATGGTTGATAGAAAACATTGCCTCCAAGAGTCTGTCCTACTGATATGCAATTTTCATATGTGCCTTCAACTTCACAATACGCAGCCGAGTCGAGAAAGTTGAACCATACGCCATAAAAAATAGCCACTCCGACAATGATCCCAACTCTTCTCCTTGTCCACGTCTTGCGTGTTGTAAGCACTACTTCTGTAATTCTTGTAAAGATCTCTTATATAAATAATTCAATCTTTACTATCTACTCTATTGAGGCAGCCCACCTCTTTTAGCTACGACCTTATCCCATCTATACTTCCCTGAAGATACAGGCCTGAGTCATATCCTTCCTCTCAGCCCGATGTCAACTCACATAATTTGTAGGAACACACATCAACTATCTGATAACTTCACATTCAAGGAGGACCAATTAGCTAATAACCTTTATTATTAAGGCGAAAAATGCGATCTATGTCTTGACACCCGGAATCCATTTTTGGTTTTCACAAAAAATGAACAAGTATGATGTTGTTGAAACACTTGTACTGGAAAGGGTTCTATGGGATCGACAACGATATTTTGACCAATGTATTGAGGTATTTCGGTGGGTTTTACAAGAAATTTTGGAAGGTGGATGAGAGCAAACACAGAGGTATCACGCATCCTTTCGAACCACAACTGGTCGATGCAAAAAGCATTGCCGTTGAAAAGGAGGTAAAAGGGTTCGGTAAGGTGATACACTTAGAATATGAGGACTTTCCATATTCTCAAGCTTATGATTTATTAAAGATAGTAGATGAAAACACAATTCTCGGAAAAGCCTTCATGGGTCAGTTCGGTAAAGGACGCGAGTTATTCAACTTTAGCATGTCTAGGATCTACGATGTTGATTTTATGACGGAAGAGGATCTTCTGACTCTATTCAATTCCAACGATCTCAGTCATCCCTCCACTGAAAGCGAGATGAAAGGTACATGGGAAGGAATGTTAGTGTCTGATTCAGCAGTTACACCTCGTGCACAAATATTTTACTTTGAGTACGAGGACGGTCTATTTGATATGAGATATTCATTCGCTAATATGCTTCAAGGTAGATCTGATGTTAGCATAACTGACAGATTGTTTAGATTTGATGATCCAACGCCTTTTCATGACGAACTTAGAATGGTAACACCTAACTTGGTAGTAGGCCGATGGGTAACAGAATGGTCTTCTGAGGACGTTTTGAAACCATATTTAGATGATTTTAGGCGTATTCTGCCTATTGAGGTCTCTCACGATGCCGAATCATTCTTTCAGAAATTGTCACAAATGTTACCTATTAGAGGAGTGAAGTTGCCTAAAGAATTGGGAGTTAGTTTCCTGGGTGTGGAGAGAAATGAAAATGATGAAACCAGGATCGGACTCTCCTACATCCTAAAGAAAATAAGTAATTTGACAGCTACTTCATAACGAGATCAGTATACATCCAAGTTAATAGTGTAATCTACCACTATTGAGCTTGACCCTTTTTAATGACATGTCTACATATCTAATCGTAGTTCACTAATTGTATCTGCGATTGATAGTATGAATAGCATGTGGTTGACTGATGCCGAGATTGGTACAGAGCCAGTCGATTTAATATTCAATCCATCAAATAACGATATGTAAGCGCCAACGTCGTGTCAAATCTATAACTATCTTGCAGGGAGAATAATACAGTAAATGAAGTCGATGTGAATAGCCTCCGCTTAACACTAGAATTCAACCCTTCTAACAAGAAAGTCTATATAGCCGGTCCACTCACCTACACTGAGGGTCTTTTTACGGAAGTACCTTAGAAGTTTTAATGATTATTAGATTTCAGCAATTTAATTTCTTTAACAAGTTTATTAATTTCTAGTTGTTATAGTTCTGTTAGTTGTCATAAGACTATGCTTGAAGGGCGTACAAAGCCTGAAGTTATTGACACAATTAAAATCTGAACCAAAATAGTTATAGGTAGAAAATTACTCACCATTGATTCATCTTAACCGATCGAGTATACCTGTGAACATATTTTTGGTTTTTCGGAAGATTCCCCGTAAAGCTGATTTGTTTTCATCCCTAACTTCGGTCGGTGTATGAGCTAACATGTTTAGCATCCTCCTAGCATTTCCAGAGTAAGGATAAGGTGCGTTATGATTTGGGGTGTCAGGATCATGTCTTATATGATACTCTATCTCTTTCTTATCTTCTTCTGGTTTTGAGAAGCTGCCTGTCTTCCCTGTCCCTGATCAGGAGAAAGATATCAGGTGTTCCTTCAAGTACATTCCAGATATCATCAAATTTAGACTTGTCAAATTGAATTGTAAAAAGACCATCAGAGTCAGTAGTTGAGTTTCCAAGCAGATCGTTACGGTCGAAAATAGGATCTGCATCATAAGCTTCAATCCGCAAATCAGCAATTACAAGTTGCTCTTTAGAAATAACCTTTCCTTTCAAATCAAAAATTTCCATTCAGCGTACAATACTATTTTAGAGTAGATAAGATATATGGTAAAAGTCAGAATCATTTTAATCAGTTCAGTGAAGTAACTATCAACCAAGTCCAGATGGTTCTCTGTTCCAGAATTATGTCTAATCGATTACACTCCAAAACTTTTTTGGTTCATCTCTACCGATCATAAGTCCCTCTAGCAAGTAATCAACAAATCTGGGGGGGGCTATCGTGCTATTTTGGAATGAGACCGTATTCACAAATTCGTCAAAATATGACATCCCAAACTTGTTGAAGGCAGTCTATCGAGCCCTCTTCTTGCTTCGGTTACAGGCTGGTCATACTTTCCATTACTATCTATTGGCTTTGTTAAATTAAAGCGATAGAAATCGAAAGGAATGATATAGACTTGTGATTAATGCTTTACAAAGTAACGATCCTGTACGAGACTTTAAGCAAGAACTTTAGACTATGCCGGTATTAAATCGCCTGAATAATTGGAGTCGCCATGAAAGTTTTAAGAATTTTTCGGTGATCACTTTATTTTACTTCCATATATTGTTTGCCATATCCACTGATTGTTCCTCGATTCTCGATTAGCCTTTAAATGCAGGTCGACATAATATATTTTTAGATATATACTACGAAAACCCTATTGCGTAGTACTCTTATTAGAACATATGATGAGTCTGATTATTCCATTATTACTGATATTACTATTATTTTTCTCTCTATCCCAATTAAATGATGCTTCAACCATTGACGGTTTTAACAGGGTCAATGCTGAACCCTTTAATTTTGCAGCTGTTGGAGATTGGAGTGACAAAATCCAGACGGATACTACAGCTCGAAGTATAGACTCAAAGAACCCTGAAATCGTCCTAGGCCTTGGTGATTATGCACACGAAGTAAATCCAAATAATATTAGTTCATGGCGGGATCGGATGGAAATGATTCATGATGATGAACTATTTTTCGGAGCATTAGGCAATCACGATGACGATGAGGAAGGTGACGATGGCAACAATGAGGACAAGGATCTTTACCTGAAATTATTTAATTAAAGCTCTAATCAGAGTTCGTGGACATATTCATTTGAATATAATGGTGTGTTGTTTGTAGCAATAAACACAGAGGAGGGACCAACAAATAGAATGCAATAGCAAGAACTGGTAACAAATATGTTAAAAGGCCATACCACTAATGTAGATTGGAAGGTTGTCTTTTTTCACAGACCAATATTAACTTCCGAGACAGCTCATGGCGTTGAAGACGGGTTTGATACAGCCTATTGTCAAATATTTGAAGAAAATGGTGTAAATTTGGTTCTACAAGCACATAACCACAACTATCAAAGAAGTTCTGCATTGGATTGTAGAGATAACAAATTTGTCAGATCAGATAATAGTGATGGGTTTACAATAGTTACTGTAGGTACTGGGGGAGAGGATCTATATGATTTTGCAGGCCAATCACCATTGGTAGTCAGGCAATTTGATGATAGATTCGGATTTTTGAATGTAGATATTGTAAACAATACACAAATGAACGCACAATTTATAGACAATCAAAATAGTCAAATTGCAGACAGTTTTGTTATAAATAAAGCGCCATAGTATAGTAACCCCTTTTTATTTTTCCTCTTTCTGCTGTTACATTTTCCTGTCATGCTCAAATCTTAGAGATTATGATAAAAGGTTACAAATCTTTTGTGTTCCTTTTTAGTCGTCGTTAAACCGTCCATCAGGGGTGATCCTAAAATATATCGTAACCTAATTCTCCATCGGGATATTGCATTTCAGTCCTTGTGTAACATGTGTGACGGCATGAGAGGTTTTTTGCCCCGGAAGAATATTTTTGTCAATAGAATAAGAATATGTCCTTCTTAATCCCTTGTACCTTCATTATTGACATCCTCGTCTTTGTAAATTATTCTTCTGCATAAGTATGCATAAGTGTCACTCCCGTCACACTGTCATACTTCTGACGCTAACTTTCAGCAGAACTATCTAAAATCATGACAATCACAGGAGAACTTGAAATCTACTTTATCTGCCTCATCTAGTCATATTGTTTTTACTTTCAATCTCATAATAAACCTTAAATTCCTTCCATAGAAACAATTCTTGAATTTGTTTCGTTATAATCGTCCAATAAGTTCTAGAGAGTTAAAACTTATGCTTAAACGTAAAATGTTTGTTAATAGAGATAAAACAGTAAAGAAGAAAGTTATTCCAGCCATCCGCTCTCAAGTTCAAAAGCGAGGAGGAGATATCAATGAAGATGTCGAAGTGGATGAATGCAAAGTATGGTATTTGGATACAAAGCAGCATGAACTCAACAGAAATCACAATTTCTTTCTAAGGATAAGGGAAGAACGAAGAAGTTATGATATTACACTTAAATGTAGACACCCTGACAGATATATTTCTGCAGCTTATGATCTATCACGTCCCGCGGAGAATTCTCAGTTAAAATTTAAGGGCTTTAAATTCGAAGAAGATATAACAACACCTTTTAACAGTAAATTTTCATCCCAAGCAAAGTTTGAAGCTAACAAGATCCCTAAGCTAAATACATTCCAAGATATCTTAGACATTTACCCTGATCTAACGAGTCTTAGGATTTCGCCTAGAGAAAAACTAAAGAAGGTAAATAAATTTGTAGCCAACGAAATTTCCTATAAGTTGGGGGATATAGTATTTGAAGATGGAAACAAAGTCGTATCAGAGATGAGCATGTGGTATCTGTCGGATAAGGATAAATGTCCTGCAATTGTAGAGTTGGATTTTGACTGTAACGCACAAGAAAATCCTGCATCAAATCAAATCTCCCTCGAGCAATTTCCTCTATTAGTAATCAGGAATGTGAACAATCTCTACTCTTCCATCCAAGGAAAAAAAATAGTAGATTTTACCAGCTCAAAGACGAAGACAGAGTTTGCATACGAACCATATGGCTCGCCTTAAGAATGTGGATTATAGCTAGATCCTGCGGAT
Organism: Nitrososphaerales archaeon TH5895; assembly: GCA_014523695.1. GTDB lineage: Archaea > Thermoproteota > Nitrososphaeria > Nitrososphaerales > Nitrososphaeraceae > TH5896. Next base: position 1,104 of record JAATVS010000620.1, on the reverse strand, counting down.
ATACTTGTACTTTGATACCTCATGAATCAAATATACTATTGACATTTTGAGTCATTTTAGGAACAAATTCAGCAAGCTTAGGTCTGTTCTACGGCTAGTTTTGATAGTTTAGCAGAAGTACCATCATTCCAACTACAATCAATTAATGAAGTATTTCATTGATTCATATAGAACCTCGAAATTTTTTGTGTTAGAGTTTATATAGGTATTACAGTAGTATTACAAAAATAAAGGAGGCTTTTTCACATACAAGGACTAAACATTCTATATAATAAAATATTATTCAATAATTAAGATTGAAGATCATAATAAATTTAAATTTCATATTAAAATAGACTTAAATTTTGGTCAAAATTATGCATTTATCTTTATATCCTCATATTTTATTCGACGCCGAAAGATTTCAAAGTATGACGTATATAATAAGCTACTTTTATTTTTAAAGTTAATATTTATGCCTTATAAGATCATTTGATCATTAAATCACTTAGAGAAGATTTTATATACATGGATCAGACAGACTAAAATATGGTATATTTAGAAATCGATAATAAAAGATATTCCTGGGATGGAAATTCAATAAATAAATCATCTATTTCCGATCTAAATAATGAATTAATAAGAATTGGAATGAATCATAATTCTTTCAATCTAATCTTAAAGGCTGCATTTTTTGATTTAGGAAATACTTTAATAAAAACTACTTTCAACGGTCCAACCCTTACAGAGATTGCTGTCTTTCCAGAAACTGAAGAAATAATCTCCTCACACACACACATGTAATGTATGCCGTATGTTAAACCCGAAAAATTTTAGATCCGAGTCATGAATTCTCCGATTGTATTTCTTAATCTTCTTAACAATGCGTTCGATCTTAGATAGAACGGGGCCGCATTATCGTTATGAATTCAAAGATATTCCTTTTTCGGCAGTCTTTGGAAAATTTGTCTACTCCGTCATAATAATTTCGACCCTTCACTTTGTCCTCCTTGATATACATGTCTTTACTCGATCAACTGTTCTGATGACTTTTCCAATGAACCTTCAAGAAAAGTGCCGGATCCAACCCATTTCCATCAAAGGATTGAGATCGGCCGTCAACAT
>JAATVS010000619.1 GCA_014523695.1 Nitrososphaerales archaeon TH5895 | reverse complement strand
CAAATCTTAGCTAGTATCCTCATACTGCCTCCTTTTTTAATATGGAAGCAATTTACATTCATCAAGGTTATCTCCAGATCTTTCTCCAGTATTCCATTCTCTTTGATTGTTATATCATTATAATGAATAGTACTTATTACAAGGCTGTTCGCCATTCTGTCCAACAAGTATTCGCTGTTGCTTGTTCTTGAAGTAAAACTATCCTGTGTTAGGATATCGTTCTTCATTTTTAGTTTTCCATTTTAGGTGACAAACAGTGAATAACAATTGCTGATCTTATTATTTCGTTTTCAGTAGATATGATATTTTTTAATCCTGAGCTAACAAATGCTGGTCTACGTGATTCAGTTCTAGCAATTACTGATCTCACCCTAAAAAATTTATACGGTTCTATATTCAATCGTAATAGTCTGAAAAGTGTAATCTTACTGGTAATACCGATCAAGCCCATATAGTCAATTCAAATAATAAAGAGATCTCTAGTTGCTAATAGAAACAGAGCTCTAGGCAAATGCAAAGTGTTTTGTCATTTTGAAATTCTGCTGTTACCCCCCCCCCCCAGGATTTTTCCAATTATTAACTACTACATCCATTGCGCCATCATCAATCATTTACTATTGTGACTCGATTTCTTTAGTAGAATATTTTCAAGGCAGCCCATAGATTGCTTCTCAGACATTAACCATTGTAATAATTAGTACTGGTATTTGCTCAAAAGACTTAAAAACAGGGGACAATAAACAAAAGAATCCCGAAAAGCGTGAAAATTAAGGCCTTTGCCATCTCATTAGTAATTGGATTAGCGTTTATAGTTAGCCTGTCAGGGACAGTAGATGGGTGGAGCAGCTCAATTGCTCAGAATGTGTCAATGCCTATTGAGAATCAAGGCCAGCTCATTCCATGGATAGGAATAAGCGATATAGAATACGACCCATATTTGAGGGGGGTCCTTGTTAATGAGGTTACTCCCGGCAGTCCTGCTGATGACTCAGGGATTAGATCTGGAGATATGATAATCAAAGTGGATAACAAGAACATCAAAAATGTGAGTAGCTTCAATCAAATAATAACAAAGAAGCAGATAGGACAGAATTTGATGCTGGATGTATTGAGCGATGATCAAGAAAAGGAATCCAATCTAGTTGTTGGTTCCAGATCTGCTCCCAAGTACGAAGAAGCATCTCAATATGCTATCCCAGGTAATGTGAATTTTTCGACATTTGAAAGCTCCAATGAATCGCATATTGTGAAGATTGAATATCCGTCGTCATGGAAAATTACGGAAGAATATGAAATAGCACCTTATCTAAGGACCACCGGACCACTTTATCTTCTAAAAACTTTGTTTAGGTCTCTTCCTGAGAATGCTACGGATCTATTTCAAGAACAATTAGAATTATTTCTTATTCCAACTCAGAAACAAACATTAGATGAAACAATTTCTGTTGATCCGAAGCGGGTTCAGATTCTGAATATGACTGAACCGCATAATTCGACGATTCCTGATAACCATGCAAAAGCACTCGAATATTCATACTTGGATAACACACATGGTAAAATGAAAGGAATGAACATAGCAACTTTGATTGAGAATACGACATTCCTAATAACGTATCAAGCAGAGGCAGCTCGATTCGACATGTACTATCCAACAATAGAAAGAATGATTGGTTCCTTTGAAGCATTTAAGCTCTTAGATTATGTAAATTTAGATATTGGAATGAAAATAAAATATCCTTCCTATTTGAATTTAACTCAGCAGCCCCACTATCGGACTAAAATATCAGAAAGTGTCCAATCCGTATTGCTATATCCCACAAGTCAAAATGACACAGTGCAACGATCCAATGAGATCAGAATATCATCATATGAGACAGAGAAATCATTAGACGAAGAGGTTAACCGGATAGTTAGCGATTACAAAGATAACTTTATAGGGTATCAAGGATTTGAATGCTTGGAGAATCCGGAGAATGTAACTATTTCTTCTCTAACTTTTAAGGTGTTGGAGTATCCTTGCAGTGACATCTCTAACAAGACTGATGAAGTAGATTACCTAACTAAATCAGGCAATATAGTGTATTCTATTTCTACTAGGGGAACAGAACATGACTCTCCTGAATATTTGTCGGCATTCAGAAGTATAATCAATTCTTTTGAGCCAGAGCCTCATAGTGTTCGGAGTATTATATTTGGTAACTACCTAGGGGGAGTGCTGTTAACATTACCAACCAAGTATCCGTGGGCTATAGAAGAGCTTTCCAATACTACTACAGATTTGATGGCAGATCAACCTAATTATCTAGACAAGCTCACATTGTCGGTTGTTCAATATAATGGAAGTGTTTTTGAGTTGGGAAAGAATGATAGTCGCAACATGATCAACGTTGTTAAAAGTAATTTTACAATTCCTACCACGACCGGACTAGCGGTCACAGCAAATAAAGTAGAGTTTGTGAACCCGGATCGAAATACACATGAAGAACGTGTATACGCTCAATACAATAATAATACGTATATTTTCAGGCTCTTCAATGGCGATTCCTCTCTCACTCCCGAAATTGAAGCAGTTATTGATTCTGTTAAGATATTGGAATTTGTATCACCTGAAAACCTTGAAACTGCACAGTACCCAGTTCTAGGGTTAGATATGAGTTTGCCATCTTATTGGGAAAAAGAGAATAACAATGTGACTTTTTCCGCTTACCCTAACTCGACTGATCTATTCTCCTCATCATTTACGGTACAGATGTTTCCTTCAAGCCTCGAAAAGTTGGAGGCTATTGTTGCTAGAGACATTAACGGTCTCTCTCGGAGTAACGAAGGCTTTCGAATTCTTGAATCAAATCGAACCAATATCGGAGGATATGAATTCCACAAGATTGCGTATAAGTATCTCTTAGATCAAGATACTGTGGAAGGCCTGATTTACTACGTTATAAATGAATACAAGGTATATTATTTCATATTTGAGGCATCAAATGGAAGATTCATTGATTACACCCCTGTTATCGACAAGATTATCGATAGTATTAAATTCCATCAGAAACAGAAACCCGATGAGGAAACGATTCAATCTAGTTCAAGTGGACTAAAGCTAGGTTATTCTCCAATCGATGTCGTCGTCAACCCAATCACCAATAAATTGTATGTTGCCCCCAGTGAAGTTGGCTTGTTGCTAGTCGTTAACGCCACAACTAATACGATAGTATCAAATATAACAATTGCTGGTCGTCCGAACTCCCTCGCCGTAAATCCTGTAACGAACACAATCTATGCTACTAGTCCTAACACTGAAAAAGTATACGTAATTGATGGAGAGACAGATGAATTTGTCACAGAAGTGCCTATTGGTCGTGGCATCGCAGATATTGCAGTAGATGCGAGTGAAGCTAATCCTGGCGGGTTGATTTTCGTCACTAATGAGAAAAACATTTCAATCATTGACGGTCTGACTAACGAGGTTGTAAGCAACGTTATGTTTGGAGACTACCAACCGTACGGGATCGCTTTAGATCCTCTTTCAAATCGAGCATATGTAACAGGTTCATCTAACATTACCGTTGGCATAGTATCGGTAATTGGTTACACCGTCGATAGCCGTGGGACTGTCCTTGCAAGAAATGAGGGATTAATAGATTATAATGGCCTATTTCCACGTGGAATAGCTGTTGAACCTGAATCGGGTAAAGTATTTGTAACAAACTTCGGAGGCGATACTGTTACTGAGATAGATGGATACGCGAACCAAACAGTCAAAGATATCCGGGTAGGATTATTTCCCAATTCTGTAGCTATTAATTCAAACAATTCGAAGGTGTACGTAGCAAATACTGGGGATGACACTATTTCTGTAATTAACGCCACAAAACCGGAGCCATCATCAATCCCAATTGCAATTGATGCTCCACCTTACGATGTTTCTATTAATCCAAATACAAACATAATTTACTCGGCAAATCCCGAAAGTGGGACTGTCTCTACAATAGGGAGCGGAGAAGATGACTTGCTCTATACAGTTAGGTTTCAAGCAGATCCTCCTATTGCAAGTGGGATAGCGTGCGGCGAGGCTATTTATCCTCTGCAAACATATGTAAAGATCTACAGGTACACTTCTTGCACTGGAGTACCCAGTCAAAATTATGTATTTGGCTGGTGGTCTGGGATGAACATGTCGCTCCTAGAACATTTTCTCTACGGACCAAACTCGCTTAACGTTACCGGTGATGGGACCTATACTGCAAGCTTTTTGCCATCCACGTACATTTTGCATGCTTTAGGCCCCTATCTCAGTACTATAATATTGGCTATGACACTGTATCTAACATCATCGCGTTCTGCTTTTAATAGACTCATAAGGTACTTTCCCCTTCGCGTTTCAAAGCATCTTCAGGGTATAAAACATGTCCCCATGAATACAGATATCGACATAATTAGCGTTGATGCAGCTGTGATAGCGGGAGTACTGATTCTCCTTACGCTCTCTGGTTTGGCGGGTTCTGAACAAATCCAACTTGGCATTGTTACAATAAACATAATATTTCCGTTTGCGATTTCTGGGATTGCAGTTTTGATAGACAAAAAAGAATTTGCGATTAGAATGGTGAATGCGGGCTTCATATATCTAATCATATCTGTAATCTTAGTCGTAATACTGTTAATGCCGGGTACAGCCTTCGTCTAATTGAAGGATTCCATATTTTGTAGAGGCATAAGGAATCTGACTTATTTTGCTACCATAATATGTCCAGCAGAATCCAGAAGAGAACTTATCGAGATGACCCATGTTGTAGTTTCTATTGTTCTAAAATTTTTCGGCGCCCGGAATGTTGATACGGCAATATCAGTAAAAAATAGATACGATTAATTTTCGAATGGAAATAGTGACTACTTCATTTATTAAGTTTTTTTAAACTGGAAGCGAATAATAATGACGTATCAATTGAGACTCAGTTCAATGTTGTACAGAGCAAAGTTTTATCTGAAAATGAGGACGACAGCAAACTCAAATTCATTAAAGGCGCACTGATTGATAGGGAATTCATTATGAATACAGCGTAATTCAATTAATTGAAGAGTTAATAATTCGCGGTCCTGAAAACGCCAATTGAAACATATCAATTTCTAGGAACCACTCCTGTGTAGGTAGTCGGGGTAAGAGCATACTAAACTAGATAATGAACTGAAGTTGTGGTGTGAAACAACTTTGTCCACGATGTCTGAGAGAATTTGAGGAATAGTCGGCTCTTTGGCCACATGAACTCGAATTCTTTGGTTAGGGTCGTCTTTCCGATCTCTCCCATATTGATCCGATGGTAGATCTACGTTTTTTTGATGTAGTTCCTAAGTACTTGCATGACAAACTTCCTCATAACGATGTCCTGGACTTTGCTTTAGTCTAGTGATCTTATAATATCCAAGATCATGTAACTGATATCCTTCAACCAAGTACCCGAGAAGGAGATTATATGGTTTGTTAATTACGGTGAGCTTATGAATAATATGAGAAAGAAGATTCAGATGAATTATTTGCCATTGATACCATAAAATAAAATAGGGATGAAATAGTTTTGAGTAAATCCGCTTAGTCGTAAGAATTATTAATCAAAAATCTTCTGTTTCGTCTCATCCTAGAATCAGTACATCGACTTCTGATCGGGGCACAACATGAATATGCATACAGAAAGCTTCTTCCAGGGATTTTTTATCTTACGATCTGAGCTGGAATAGTAACGACCTCGATGCGCCTGACTATGTCGTGAGTTCAAGCGCTATCGACATCAATGGTCCATTACTCGTATTCGTATCATCCTTCAAGATAGCGAGTTGTCCCTCATTAGTGCACATCATCACTAAGCCTTTATTAGTCTCGTTAATTAGTTAAAATAGTTATGAATCTTCCCTTAAAGGACATTCATCCGAACAATCAAGTGGGGCATTTGCAAAGAGTTCTTGTTCTTCAGGGAGGCGGGTCACTTGGTGCTTATGAGGCTGGTGTATATGTATCAACGCATAAGCGAACAAATTGATAACGATCAAAACGTATCTGATATTATCGCGGGAACGTCGATAGGAGCGATCAATGCCACATTATTGCTAAACTTTGTTTTGGTGAATAGGAAGAAAGGTAAGGGTAAGAAGGAAAGTTGGGAGGGCTCTGATGATATGCTCGAGAATTTTTGGAAAGGGGATACTTCCACCGTTACCTTTTTGGAAAATCCCTACTTTCAGTACTGGTGGTGGGAACATGGAAACTTGTTTCCTTCAGCATCCAACGAGGCTGTAAGACGATATTACTCAGTTAAGCAATTGCTGGCATCGGGAGCATGGAATGTATATTCACCACTTCCTCCTAAAATGGATACCAAGTTCTTTGACCCATTGAATACCTGGCATCGATATTCCAACGATCCTCTAAGAAGTATCATTAACAAGTATTGGGATTATGACAATTTCCCTATAAAAACAAGTTTGGAACAAGGCGAGCCGAGACTGCTTCTTGTTACCGTGGACGTGCAAAAAGGAGTAGTAATAACCTTCGACAGCTATCCTAAGATCATAAAAAATGGTGATGATGATGATGATGATGATAGGAAGGTTAATTATCTCTGGCAAACCGAATATGATGACGAAAAAGGTCTTGTTATAAGATATGATAGAGGTATTGGCATAGAACACGTCATGGCTAGTGCCTCCGTCCCTATATATTATGACTATACCATAATAGAAGCTGAAAAATCTGAAGTAACAGACAATGGTGTTAACAGCATCAAGAACAGCGTACGTTATTTTTGGGACGGCCAATTATTGAGTAATACTCCGCTGCGTGAGGTAATTGGGGAACATAAAAAGTATTGGGAATCATTACTTGATCCTAACAAGTTGATAAGTGAAGTGTTAAATGGAGAAATCCAAGAACAGAAAGTTCCAGACTTAGAAGTGTATATAGCGAACTTGTGGCCAACTGAAGAACTTGAAGTACCAGTCGATCACGATCTTGCTATAGATAGAAAGAATGACCTCTTATACCACGATAAAACAAAGTATGACCAAAAAGTTGCTGAATTTATAACAGACAATATAGACTTGGCAAGGAGACTGATAAAGCTTGCGAAGCAGAAAGGAGCAACACAGACTGAGCTAAAAGGTATTCTAGAGGAATATGGCAAGAGCGCATTTAGGACAGGAGAACCAAGGCAATACATAGAGTTGCTAAAAGGCCGCTTTGCCATAAGCAGAGTAGTCCGCATAGAAAGAAAAGATGATCCAGATGCTATCTCTCAGAAGTGGGCCGATTACTCCTTAGGAAGTATAAAAAAATTGTTTGATCAAGGATTAAAAGATGCGATCTTAACTTTGGATTCAATGGAGGGAAGCCTCAGCAGCTAAACGAGATTCGAGGACTCTGGCTGGTATCTGCAACTCTGCATCGGAGATATTTAGATCTCCGAATTTGTAGGACCAATTTGAGCACAAATTGCAGTTCGACCTGTATCCGACTGCTGAATGACTATAGACAGACGACTATTTGACGCTAATCTGTCTCGACCAAATAGATTTTAAAAGACAGTTAGGTATGTAGTTAAATGAGACATAGGTATACGCGTTTCTTTGAAAATGGTAGCCAGTATGCCACTCGATTTGAAAGACGTTAGTTCTCCTAATGAACGCTTCAAAGAAGCCATCGTCCGGCTTGACTGCTTTCCTATGATACTTTAGTGCTTGATCATATTTGGCGGGCTTGAGTAACAGCACCTATAGATGCAGATTGGCATCTCTATGGGAACCAATCTTTGCAAAGAGGAGATGAGCAGGGTGGTACTATATCACTCGAGAGTTGATTGTAATGGTGTCGCACGATAGACATTTGTACACTTGCAACAGGACAGATGAACCTACAATTGAGGAACCTTCTGCCAGTAGTTATTAAGGGGAATGATGTCTGCCGTTAACCCTTAGTCAGCCGTATCTAGAATTCTATCTCTTCGGTATTACATCACATCAATTCGAGGGAACTTAGAGAAGCTTATCTTTTCTCAATCCATAATATGGCAGTTATTACCGCTACCGCTAATTTCAGCTTTATCTCCGTTTGCTAGTGACGTGTATTTATCAGTACTAACAAATCTTGGAACAGAGTATGATAAATCCCATCAAATATGCTCGTTTGAATCAAAAGTTTGCCATTTGATGGGAATATTGAAGAAGTGACAATCGTATTCTCCAAGAATTAGTCGGGATGAAAGCAAAGCAAGTTACCATTCCGTGTTAAAAACTTAAATATTTACTATGTACAAAACATTGCATTATTTGGATACATCCTCGTATCATTCACCTAAAATGTCTACGATATCCTTATTCATATTTGCATTAGGCGTTTTCATTATCTTCGGCTTTGAAGCCTCGGTGATGTCTGATCGATGTGAAAGCCTAATTTGTTTTCCATATATTACGCGGCCCTTAGATGCTCTAAAGATGGCATCGGTACTGGCTGGAGGATCAGAGGAAATAGATGAGAACGATGGTGGGCAAGAGCTGCAGCCATCTGAAGAAGAAGAGAGCGATGGTGGGCAAGAGCTGCAGCCATCGGAAGGAGACGATGAGATGCTTGACCCTCTTCCTCCCTTCCAACAGGAGTGCAATAATGAGGAAGCTTTGGATGAGAGTGGAAATTGTGTACCGCAGTGTGGTATAGGGGATGTTTTAGATGAGAGTGGAAATTGTGTACCGCAGTGTGGTATAGGGGAGGTTTTAGATGAGAGTGGAAATTGTGTACCGCAGTGTGGTATAGGAGAGGTTTTAGATGAGAGTGGAAATTGTCAAGTATCAGACGGCTCACCTGTAGTAAATAAGGCCACCCAAAAACAGTCCGAAGCAGAAGAGGCTGCTAGGGAAGCAGAAGAGGCTGCTAGGGAAGCAGAAGAGGCTGCTAGGGAAGCAGAAGAGGCAGCTCAAAGTGGAAATGCAAATAGTGCAGCTATAACAGCTAAAACTGCAGCTGTAGCTGCCGACAAAGCGGCAGCAGCTGCGGCTAACGCTCAAGCAGCGGCTGACGCTGCGGCTGCGGCTGCTGCAGCTGATCCAGGCAACAAAGTAGCTGCCGCAGCTGCTGCTGCTGCTGGAGGTGCTGCTGCTGCTGCGGCAGCTGCTGCTGGAGGTGCAGCGGCAGCAGCGTCAGCAGGAACCGCTATGGCTGTAGCTCCGGCAGTTCAAGCTGCAGGAGCAGAAGATAATACACGAGGATCAAATGGAGGTATTGCCACAGGGACAGAGACAGGTACGGGAACAGGGACAGGTACGGGAACAGGGACAGGTACGGGAACAGGGACAGGTACGGGAACAGGGACAGGTACTGGAACAGATGGAACTTCACAACCGGGTTCAGGAATCGGAGCAACTGCCCAAGAAGTTTTCAAACCATCGACTATAATCCTTAGTTCCGAAACTGATATACGGGATAAAATTTTCGAGGAGGCATCATCTTTCACTGAACTCCAAGAAATTTATAATCAATATGGCAAGTTGCTCTCAGCACAACCTCTAAGGGAAGATCCAACAATCAATAGGGCTGCTTCTACTCCAGTGGGCTCAGCTAACATTTTTTATGCATGGTACCCTCAAACAATCGATAGAGAGAAGTTCACAGTGCTGATGGTTAAGTTTACAAACCATGCTTCTCAGAAATTGGCAGACAAAATAGATTATGACATACTTATTACAGCAGATAACCCCAAGGACCGTTTCAAAATCGGGAAGAGTGGAACCTCCTTAATTGGGTCGGAGATGATAGTGATTGAAGGGAATACGTTTCCCCAGAGCTCTGTGAACAACCCATCACAATTCAGCATCAACATCAATATTAGGCAATTGGATAATGCTCCTATAAGCGAATCTTTAGCACCTATAAAACTGAATGTTTACACATAGGATTAAGAGTATGTAATATGGAATTGGATCCTATATGTAGTATCCAGATACTTCATCAGCTTTTTGAGTGGTTTTCATCCTTTAGTTGGTCGCGTAATTGTTCCCCTTTACTCTTTATTCGGTGTTTTTCCAAACTCCTTTTGACAAGCGCATAAACAAACGGAGCCAAAGCCGCTGCTATAACATAAACAAAATTTATTGGAGATCCTAACTTCTGCCAGAAATCGCTTATCTGGTCAATGATTGTTACAGGTTCGTCAATTTTTACTGTTAGACTTGCTTGTTCCTCTATGCTCTGGCTCTTGACCTGCAAAAGAGGAGTTATGAATTTCTCGTTTGGAAAAGTAAAGTTTGCAAAAATGGTAGCTGTGTACGGTTGTTGTGATGCATTCTGGTGGGTGCTAATAACGAGAGGTGTCGATGCTACTCCATACGACGGAATCTTCAGTCTATCGTACTTAAAATCAAGTTTTACACCTTCCGACTGATTCGCGCTATACAGAAGTACTGCAGGTTCGAATCCTTCATCTGATTTTACAGATACTTCGACAGTACTGTTTTCACCAGCCCTTACGTCTACTGACCCAGGAAGAGTTGAAATAGTAAATTTGGGGGGTGGAATATATAACCACTCAGTATGGTCGATCGTCCAAGTCTTGCCCTTTATTTCTTGGGCATAGAATATAACTTTGTACCTGACGGGGGAAGTCAGCATATTCAAATCAGCATATATTGAAACATATCCT